>NZ_MWPH01000008.1 GCF_002177135.1 Natronolimnobius baerhuensis | reverse complement strand
CCGATCGGCGGAATAAAAAAGGCAAAAAAGGTTACCTTTTGTATCAGGGACTTTTAAAGGAAAGGAGCAAGAGGGAGTCTCGGTTTTATTTGATAGCTAGTAGGCGGAGCGTGAGCTGTGGGATTAGTTTTTGTTAGCTTGTTAGTGGTGAAAGGCCTTCGATTATTAGGGTACCTAGTTATTTGGGTGAAATTTAAATTTTTTACTGGGGGTAAAGCTAATAATAAGTTAAGTTTGTTGTTAGTAAAATGAGCAGAATAGAACTGAGGTAGTTAGGCTTTAGGTTAGTCATATTTTTAGTTTGTTTTAAATAATCAATTTTTGTGTAGTAAGCTCTGTAAAGAGGCCAGGTTACTTATGTTATTGTTGTTATAGGTAAGAAATAGGGGTATAAGTAGAATTTGTAGTTAAAGTTAAGGAACTCGTTAGTTTTATGAAGGTTTATCAAAAACATTGCTATAGGGGTAGTGTATGGTAAGGCCTGCCCAGTGATTAATTAAACGGCTGCGGTATATTGACCGTGCTAAGGTAGCATAGTCATTTGTCTTTTAATTGGAGGCTGGAATGAAGGGTTTAACAAAGGATAGTGTCTTTATTTTAAATTTGTAATTTATAATAAGAGTAAAAATACTCTGGTGTGATTAAGGGACGACAAGACCCTAAAAGCTTTATTTTTAAGATAAGTTTGAGTTTAATACAGAATATTGAGTTTAACTGGGGTAGTTTTTTTGTAAAATCTGAGGTTGTAAAAGGCATGTAAAGTGGGGTTAGGTCCTTTAGATAAGGATAATTTGAGTGAGTTACTTTAGGGATAACAGCGTAATAGTCCTAGGGAGATCGTATCTATGGGATTGATTGCGACCTCGATGTTGAATTAAAAGATCAGTGTAGAGCAGAAGCTACAGGGTGAGGGTTTGTTCAACCTTTAAATTTTTACATGATTTGAGTTCAAATCGGTTTAAGCCAGATTGGTTTCTATCTTTTATAGGAAAGTTAACACTCTAGTACGAAAGGGCCGAGTGGTATTTAGGAAAAAAAAAAA
>NZ_MWPH01000007.1 GCF_002177135.1 Natronolimnobius baerhuensis | reverse complement strand
ATATGAAAGTATGAATGGGGCGGCGAATCCGCGTTCCCAGAGGGTCGCCCACTCCAGTACTAACCGATACGCAGGCGAGCTTATCTTCCGTGTTCGGGATGGGTACGGGAGGCACCTCGCCGCTCTGGCCGCCTAACGCCGATTGACGGAATCGAACCGCCGATCACCAGGATCGGTCTCCGACCGTGTGTATGTGTAGTCCAGTTTGCGTCCGGACCCGTTCACCGCGTCACGGATCCAATGCGATATGGTATGAGTGTGTGGCTTGATCAGTTAGTACTCGCGGGCTCAACGCCTCGTTGCCTTGGCGCGTACACCCCGAGTCTATCGAACTCGTCTTCTACGAGTGATCTCAGTAGTTCCTCGTTTTCAGGTGGGTTTCGAGCTTAGATGCGTTCAGCTCTTACCCCGTGGTGCGTCGCTGCCCGGCACTTGCTCTGTCGAACAACCGGTACACGAGTGGCACCCATTCGTAGTTCCTCTCGTACTATACGAACGTTCCCGTCAGGAACCATAACACCCCCAATAGATAGCAGCCGACCTGTCTCACGACGGTCTAAACCCAGCTCACGACCTCCTTTAATAGGCGAACAACCTCACCCTTGCCTGCTTCTGCACAGGCAGGATGGAGGGAACCGACATCGAGGTAGCAAGCCACCCGGTCGATATGTGCTCTTGCGGGTGACGACTCTGTTATCCCTAAGGTAGCTTTTCTGTCAGCAATTGGCCGCATCAAGCAGCCTAATTGGTTCGCTAGACCACGCTTTCGCGTCAGCGTCGATCGTTGTGTTCGACACTGTCAGACTTCCGTATGCTCTTGCGCTCTTCCCCGCGTCTCCGACACGGGTGAGGAAATCTTGGGGCGCGCTCGATATCTTTTCAAGCGCGTACCGCCCCAGTCAAACTGCCCGGCTACCGGTGTCCTCCGCCAGGAGTGAGAGTCGCAGTCACCATCGGGTAGTATTTCAATGATGGCTCGGTGGCCCGCTAGCGCGGGTACCTGTGTAACGCCTCCTACCTATGCTGCACAATGGCGACCACGTCTCAGCGACAGCCTGCAGTAAAGCTCTATAGGGTCTTCGCTTCCCCTTGGGGGTCTCCAGACTCCGCACTGGAACGTACAGTTCACCGGGCCCAACGTTGGGACAGTGACGCTCTCATTGATCCATTCATGCAAGCCGCTACTGAAGCGGCAAGGTACTACGCTACCTTAAGAGGGTCATAGTTACCCCCGCCGTTAACAGGTCCTTCGTCCCCTTGTACGGGGTGTTCAGATACCTGCACTGGGCAGGATTCAGTGACCGTACGCATCCTTGCGGATTTGCGGTCACCTATGTTGTTACTAGACAGTTGGAGCGTCCGAGTCACTGCGACCTGCCCCGTAGAGGGCAGGCATCCCTTATTGCGAACGTACGGGACTAACTTGCCGAATTCCCTAACGTCGGTTACTCCCGACAGGCCGTGGCTTTCGCCGCCATGAGTACCTGTGTCGGATCTCGGTACGGACAGTATGCTCGTCTTTTCACGGGCTCTGGGTTGACCACACTTACGCTATCTTACTATTCGTTCGCTTCGTACCATTACGGTTTCCACGAAGTTCAGTAATTCGACTGGGCGAGTGCCCAGCTGTGGCGGCCCCAAAGCGTCAACTTTGATTGCATACCGGCATAGGAATATTAACCTATTTCCCTTTTGTCAACTTCGACTTACGGGTTGACTTAGGACCGGCTAACCCTCAGCTGATAAGCATTGCTGAGGAACCCTTACTCATTTGGCCGTCGGGGGTCTAACCCGACTAACGCTGCTACTATGACCAGGATTTTCGTTTCTGAACGGTCCACACGAGATCTCTCCCATGCTTCCATCCGAACAGAACGCCGACCTACGCGATCACCCCTATGGGGGGTGCGGCCAGGTCTCGGTGGTGGATTTGAGCCCCGATCATTTTGGGCGCCTCAAACCTCGGCCGGTAAGCTGTTACGCTTTTCTTAGAGGGTAGCTGCTTCTAAGCTCACCTCCCGGCTGTCTAGGGCTTGAGACCACCTTCGATCGCACTTAATCCACACTTGGGGACCTTAACCCGGCGCTGGGTTGTCTCCCTTACGGTACACAGGCTTACCCCGTGCACCGGACTCCTTGCGTCAAACGACGTCTGTAGGTTCGGAGTTGGACAGGGGGGCGCACTCCTCTCGGAGTGCGGTCCCCCAATCCGTCGCTCTACCCCACAGACTATCTCAGCAAAGGTCATGCTTCGACATGTTTCGGTCGGAACCAGCTGTTTCCGGATTCGATGGGCCTTTCACCCCTAGACATAGGTCACGCGAGGGTATTGTAGGACACCAACGCTAGCAGACCTCCACGTGGCTTTCGCCACGCTTCGTCTTGCCCATGCCTAGATCATCCGGTTTCGGGTCGTGCCCGATTGACTCCCCGCGCTTGAACACGGCGGCCCTCACACTAAGTGCTGCGGCCATGTCGGTTTCCCTACGCCTTCCTCGATAATCGAGTTAGACTCGTCAATCAGGCACACTCCCTGGTTCGTTTTTCAAAACGTACGACAGAACACCGGCTTCCCAATCATCTTACTGTACTCTCGCGAGTAGGTCATTATGACCGGGACCTTGTGTGCCCTGTCGTTCCATCGCCAACTGATTTCACGCCCTATTGCACCTCCCTTCGTGGGGTGCTTTTCAGCGTTCGTTCACACTACTTGTTCGCTATCGGTCTTGAGGAGTGTTTAGTCTTCCCAGTCGATGCCTGGGATATTCACGAGGGATATCCAACCCCCGATACTCTGGAGCTGACTCGTCTCGTACTCATCTACACTACGGGACTGTCACCCTGTCTCGTGCTCTGTTCCAAGAGACTTCCTGCAGATTTTCTGAGAGTGATCGTCAGTCCGAACACCACATTGCCCGTAAGGGCTTCGGTTTGGACTGTGTCGCGTTCACTCGCCGTTACTAACGATATCGCATTACGGTTTCTTTTCCTGTCGATACTAAGATGTTTCAGTTCTCGACGTTCCCCATTGCGCAAGGCAATTGCGAGGAGATTCTCATTCGGAAATCCTGTGTTCTTTCCCTCCGTGCGGGTCCCACAGGCTTTTCGCAGCTTGGCACGTCCGTCTTCAGCTCTCAAGCCGAGCGATCCACCAGCTGGCACAGTAGCCACGTTCATCGGATCGGCACTACACTAAAAGTGTAATGTTGAGTGACCCGGGAACGGGTCCAGTGGACGCCTGGACTACACGTACACACGGTC
>NZ_MWPH01000006.1 GCF_002177135.1 Natronolimnobius baerhuensis | reverse complement strand
CAGTCGGTGATTTGCCTGACAGCAACCCTTTCTCGGCTGTCGTATCGATGATTTCGTTAGCTTTCGCTTGTACCTCTTCGGGAAGTTCGAGTTCAGAACAGAATCGAGGGACGTATTTCTTCGGATCGACAGGCTCCATCTCGAGGCTCAGTTCCTGTGAGATGTACCGGTATGTGCGACCAATTTCCATCCGGTCTACTCGTGAGACGGCCGCAATCTCATCCAGGGATCGTGGGATTCCTTCCATCCGACAGGCTGCGTATAGCGTACTGGTAGCCACACCTTCGATTGAGCGTCCCCGGATAAGATCCTCATCGAGTGCATGTCGATAGAGGACGCTTGCAACCTCTCGGACAGAGCGAGGAACACCTAGGGCAGAAGCCATTCGGTCTGTCTCAGAGAGCGCAAACTGGAGGTTTCGTTCGCCGGCATCCTTTGTTCGGATCCGCTCTTGCCATTTCCGCAGTCGATTCATTTGAGTGCGCTTCTCCGAGGAAAGTGATCGACCGTAGGCGTCCTGGTCTTTCCAGTCGATTATCGTCGTCAGCCCCTTATCGTGCATTGTCTGGGTTGTCGGCGCACCAACGCGTGATTTACTGTCACGCTCGGCTGCGTTGAACGCTCGCCACTCTGGGCCTCGATCAATCGTCTCCTCTTCCAAAATCAGTCCACAGTCCTCACAGCTAATTTCGCTTTCATCCGAACTTCTGGTGAGCGACGTTGAATCACATTCAGGACAGGTTCGAACGCCTTCTTGTCCAGTGGTTTCGTGCTCAGTTTCGTCCTCACGCTCTTTCTGGCGGGTCAGGCGTTCCATTACCCTGAATGAACCGTTCTATACGGTTAAACACTGGGTGCCATCCGAGATGAGAATATGCAAAATCCCGGCAGCGAAACGACCCTTGTTCGTGAATGTCCTGAAACGTGGAGGTGGGTAGTGGGTGATTGGTGTATTTTCTAAAGTGCATGATAAAATCCTTTCTTGGTCTGTGAGTTCCCTGAAATAGCAGACATAGAAACCAGGTCGCTAATTCACCATCACGCCTTGGTTGATCTGAAGCTACTCGAGAACTCCAAGCGAAGATACCTACCGTCGGGCAGATTGGGAAACTTTGACATTCAAGGCGATGACCCGCCGTCGAAGAGTACGATGTCGAACTCCTGGTTGTCGAAGACGGTGACCATTTTGAGTTCGGTGATACAGACGTCGACGTCCTCAACCCGCCAGAGGGCGACTCGGATTCAGATCTGCACTACAACAGCGATCATCTCGAGTGCGTACGACTCCCAGTATGGCCATCCACATGACGAGGTCCTCGAGGACTTTGCTGACCGCAGAATCGAGATCTATTGGACCGCCGTCCACGGCGACGTCGTGCTCACGACTGACGGGAACGACGTTTCCCTCGAGACAGAACACGAGTTCTCGACTGATGCGACGGGTCTCCTCGATGAAAAATCGGATGATGACACAGAAGCGTCGCGAATCACCACGAGCCGCGCAGCCCAAGACTATACTCGAGTGCGGTATCGACGTCACGCATTCGCTCTTCAGGAATGGATCCGACGACGGTGTTGATTCGATGTTCGATTGACACCGTTCGGATCTGGCTGCACATTGCGACGGAATCCTCTCGAAGGTGGCACTCATCGGCCTTCACGAGCACTTCGAACGGATACAACTCATCATCAAACGACGTCGTAAACGGGACGACAATCGTCGTGGGTGCGTTTTCGTTCCCAACGTTATTCTGGACGACGAGACATGGTCGCGTCCCCCGTTGTTCTGAACCTTTTGTCGAGTCAAGTTGGACGATCACGATGTCGCCCCGGCGTACCTCCATCTACTCCCACTCCGGGGCGTCGCCGAGATATTCGTCGGCCTCCTGCGATACGCCATTCATCTCATCGTGGAGTTCTCGAAGGCGATCGGCTCGCGCACGATAGCCGGCCGCAAGATCCTCTCGAGTGATTGGTTTCTCGATGATGATTTTCCCCGACTCTTTGCGGATTTCCACCTCGTCACCGCCGCCGATGTCAAACTCTTCGCGCATCTCCTTGGGGAGAGTGACCTGTCCGCGGTCGCCGACTCGTCGTTTTTCTATTCCACTCATACATACTCATATCATATCCATACTCAAGAGACTATCGGTCGGCAGGTGCAAGTCGGATTCCTCCCACGACTGAAGTCGTGGGCTTCCTCCTTGCATTTCTGTGAACTACTCCAGCCTACTCGCCAGCAGAGGCTGGCTCCTTGAGGGCGGGGGCTCAACGCTCTCTCTTTCTGCTAACACAAAAACTGAAGATCGAGACGCTGTCGTCTCATTGGTTTCTTTTATTTGATTCACCTATGGGGGTACGTTCGATTCCCCCGCGCCTCCTTGGTGGTCGAAAAACCATCCCCAGCTGTTACCCTCTGGCGTTACTGGTCGGTTTTACTTTCAAGAACAGCAACTATATCAGATAGATCGAAGAGACAAAGATCATCACGCTCGTCTGCAGCTTCCTTGACAGAGCGTTTGAACCCGGATCGGCTGAATAAGGCGAGTTCATACGTCGGCTCACCACCTCCAATGGGTGTCCAGTCGATGTGCTCCATGTCGTCCTCGAGGTCAGCGAGTACGTCATAACCGAGGGGGGTGTTGGTAAATTTCGCTTCGCCAGCGATCAGCGTTGACTCGTCAGTTGGTGCGACGACATCTACCTCCCGGCCCTTGTACCACCACTGGCTTGGCACCTGTGTGAGCTGGTAGTCTGCATAGAGCGCCGGTACCGCCTGGTGACAGAGCGATTCGAACGTTTCGCTGACGAAGTCGGGCAATTCCGGTTCGATGAGATCCGCGTAGGCGTTCTCGCCGTAGAGTTCGTACTGTCCCCCGCGGCCGTAGAGATACCGGAAGTAAAACCGGAATACGGGATCTCGAATCTGGTACCGAGTCCGCTTGCTGCGCGCTGGGTCGGCGAGCGCCGGATGGTGTTTCTCGATGATCTGGAGTGTTTCCAGCCGGTCGAAGTAGTACGATGTGTTGGTGCTCTCGATGTCGGCTCCCTGGGCGATCTCGTTTCGACTGCGGCTCCCGCTGGCCATCGATTCCAGTACGGAGAAATACGTGTTCACCTCGTTGAGCTCCATCTGGAGGACGGTTTCGGGCTCGTCGTGGAGTGGACCATCCAGGTCGCACAACAGCCGCGTGATGTTTTCTCCGAGACTCTGTGATGGATCGAGAGGGCTGAGATATCGGGGTGTGCCGCCGAAGACGCCATAGACGAACACCCGTTCTTCGGGATCGTACGTCGGCACGAACTCTTGGATGGAACGAAACGGTAGCTGGGTGAGTTCGAGGCGGCCATTCGGTGTCTGGGATACCCGGCCGTAGAGTGGCGCACCGCCATCGAGGACGTGGGTATGAATCATGCCGATTGCAGAGCCTGTGAGTACGAGCGTCGCCTGACTCTCCTCGACAGCTGTATCCCACAGGTGTTGAATGACCGATGGAAGTCCCTCATTCGATTCAATGAGGTACGGGAATTCGTCGATGACGATGATGGCGTCTCTGTCGGTGAGATACGTTAAGAGTGGTTCCCATTCCTCTTTGACAGCAGTGATGTCTGGATAGGTCGTCGCTGCTGCCTCGACAAATCGCCTCAGCTGTGTCGTCGCTGTTCCTTGGACTGCCTGATAGTACACGGCATCGTCGCGGTCGACAATCGATTGGCGGACGAGTTCGCTCTTGCCGATCTGGCGGCGCCCATAGATAATTGCGAGTTCTGCAGCGTCACTCTCATAGAGGGCCTGCAACCGCTCGAGTTCATCGATACGATTGACGAACTGGTCCATACTCCCAGTCGTAGTGGGAGATACATACGTGTTCCGGAGTTAGAGACAGAACTATAATAGTCTGAACTATAATAGTTGAAACTCTAATGTGGTGGGCCAATTGTTCGAGCTACCACCCACTAAGGTTCCGACAGACAGTCCCGAATGTCCCGTGAACATCGTCATACTCTGCTGTCTCCACCAATTCCTCGAGTATCGTCTCAGTTGTCTGTACATCATATTCCTCGAGAACCATCTCTACCGAGTCTGCTGTGGCTAAAGAGATGAACGCGCTTGTATCAATAACGATCGTTCCTGGCCCTGTCACTCGAGATCTGCAAGTTCGTCTGCTAGGTCATCTCCTTGCTCAAGAACAGCTTTCGAAGCCCGAACGGCTTCAGCATCTTGCCGACCGACGAACTCTTTCAGGGTTTCGAAGCCGACTTCCTCATCAAGATAGAGTTCAATGAGTGCTTCGTTGAACCGCTCGTCATCTTCAACCGCTTCGAAGTACTGCTGTAGCGCCTTCTTGATGACCTCTGTACGGTTTGTATGCGTTATTTCAGCGCAACATCGGCCTTCTCGAGGAGTTCCTCTGGAAGCCGAAAGTTGACTCACGTTGTTCCCATTGTTCACTCACGCGTACATACGTTGTACCCATAGAATTAGAATTCCTATCCCTACTCGTGACAGCGCCGCATACTACTGGTCAAGAAAGGCTGGTGGGAAACGACTCACTCATTCAAAGTCACGTGCTGTATCGACCTCGTGTTCCAAGTTTTCCATGTCTTGAAGGGAAGAAAGATCCATCTGATCGTGAACATCCGGAAACAGGTGCTCAAAGTACGAGTAAATCAGTCTGAATCGACTGTTAGCGAACACATTTATTCATGGGAATTCTGTCTCAGTATGAAAGAACCGCCACGAAAAAGCGCCGTTTGAACAGTTCCTCGTGTCCAGCGTGATCAACGTGGTCCTCGTGGGCGTGGCCGTCGTCGTCGTCGTGTTCTTCGTGGGCGTGATCGGACGGTTCGTTCCTTGGAGCGTCTGTACGTTCCTCCCGGACTTCGTCTCGATGGTCGTCGTGGTCTGATGGCTCACCGGTGCGCTCTGCGGTCAATTCGCAAACCCGGCAGCATGGACACTCGCGGTCAGTCGGCTTTTCGGTTTGCTGTTGGGTACCATGTTCGTGATTCAAATCGGATGGCTCCGTTGGGTTGTCTCGTGACATCGGTCGTCTCTTAGGGTTAATCCGCCCCGATACGAGACGCCCTCGAGCGGATACGCGGGCTATATATGCCGTGCGGATCGGTGTATTCACATGTTCATTCGCGATTCGACGAGCGGTACCGCTAGAGATGCTGCCGTCCGTCTCCAGCATGAGTGAGAGCGACACCGATAGACTCGCCGCGTTGTTCGTCGAGTCGTCAGGAAACACGACGCTCTCGTGGCTGCTCGTCCTCGTCCTGTGTGCGCCGCTCCTCGGCGGGATCGTCCTCGAGCGGTACGAGCCGATTCTGTTCAGCGTCGTCGCGATTACACTCATTGTCTTGCCGGCGATCACGTTTCGTGACCCGACGGTTATGCCGCCGTGGTACTTCGTCGGGCTGATTTGCCTGCCGGTACTGTGGGAGACGTTCGCACCGCAGCCGCTGGTTACGGATGTCGTCCCCAATCTCGCACTCGCCACGCTCGGGCTGTTGCTCGCGGTCGAACTCCATCGGTTCACGTCGCTTCGCCTGGTTCCGTGGTTCGCCGTCGTCCTCACCGTGCTGTTCACGCTCGCGATGGCGGGAGTGTTGAGTATGCTCCGCTGGTCGGCAGATGTCACGTTCGGGACGACGTTCCTGCTCGACGGCCGGTCGCAGGACGCGATCAACGCAGCGGTGATGGTCGAGTTCATGTACGCAACCGCTGCCGGGTTGCTCGCTGGCGTGATCTTCGCCCTGTACTTCCGTTCTAGGGCCGGACGGTCTGATTCCCGGATGTCCGCTTCCATCGTTTCTCGGACAGACGAAGAGAACGTTGAAGGGGTGGTCCTCAGTGATCAACTCGGGATTTCGGTGCGCCGGCAGACGCAACTGGTACGCGCGATGCAGGTCGTTCTCGTCAGTGTCCTGCTCTACGGCGTCTGGACGCTACAACTCCCCGTCACGACTAACGCCGCCCTCGCGCTGGTTATCACGCTCGTTCCAGCCGTGCTCGAACGAGACTATCAAATCTCCATCGAACCCGGCCTCGCGCTGTGGGTGACGGCTGCGGTCTTCTTCCACGCGCTCGGGACCGCGGGCCTGTACGACGCGATTGGTCCCTACGATCACCTGACGCATACGCTCTCAGCGACGGTCGTCGCTGCCACGGGGTACGCCGCGATCCGGGCGGTCCACCTCCACAGCGAGTCGGTCCACCTCCCGCGCTGGGCGCTGTTCTCATTCACTCTCGTGTTCATCCTCGCAATGGGCGTCATCTGGGAGATTTTCGAGTTCTTTGTCGACCAAGGCGCGCTCATGCTGGGACTGGAGCCCATCCTCGCCCAGCACGGGATTGATGACACGGTCGTCGACATGCTGTTCAACACCCTCGGTGCGATCCTCGTCGCGACGTGGGGGACGGTCTACCTCACCGAGGTTTCGGAGGGTCTGGCAACCCAACTCGAGGAGCGGGTCGGCGCTCGGCGAGATTGACATCCTCCCGCCCCTAAAGGGGCGAGATTCCTCCGTTGGGGGTTCGGCTACCGACCCACGGAGGCAACTTGCGGGTTCGCACGCTGTTCGTTGGGACAAGCGCATGATGACGCTGACCATGAATGGTCGTCCCACTTGAACCGTGCAGGCCGTGCCATCGGCCCGACTTCGCCGCTCGTTTCGCGTTTTAAGAACGTCTCAGACGCCGTGAGATCCGCGTGACCCTCGAAACCGCAGGGGCACGTCAACGTATCCTCGTGGCGCACAGTCCCCTCTCGCTCCCCACAGTCGGGACACTCTTGCGAGGTCCACGCTTCCGTCCGCGCTTCGATGACGATACCGTATTCCTCACAAACGCAGGCGAGACGGTTGATGAACGCGCGGAACGCCCAGAAGTTGTGCGTTTTCGCGTTCGCCCGAACCGACCAATTCGATTCGAGAACATCGGTTAAGTCCCCGACGTACACCGTCGCAACGCCCTCGTCGTAGAGCCGTTCTACGAGGTCGCGGGCAACAGCGTTCATCGCGTGGTCCCGTCGGCGCGTTCGTTGTCGGTAGAGCCGCCGGATACGGTTGCTACTGTAGCGCCCTTCGGGCAACTTCGACTGTAGACGGCCGATTTCCGTCGTCGTCTCACGAAACCGCTCGAACAGGTCGCGTCCTTCGTAGAGGTACTGCGAGCCGGTCGAAACCGAACACGCGACGATGTTGTTCGCGCCTACGTCCAGAGCGGCGGTTTCATCCGCCAGTGGTGAATCCTGCCGAGAATCAGGCACGGTGACAGGTTGAAAAGCTCGGTACGTATCACTCGTTTCATCGTAGGTGATTTCGAGACGGCCCTGTTTGCCATCCCACTTCGGGTTCCCTCGCACTTCGAGGCGAAGGCGGTCGTGGTAGCCAAGACCGTACTCTTCTTTCAGGTCTTGCCCGACGGGGATTTCGAGACGACTACGCTTGCCCCATTCGAGCGTGTACTGATTGCAACGGATGTAGGTACGGAGCGTTCGCCCATCCTCTTCGTTGCCCCAGTAGCCCGGTGGGTTCGCGCAGTCGCCGCTTTCTTTCAGCGAGAAGAACGACCGCCATGCTTCGCTGTTCTTTCGTGTGAGCTGTTGGACGGTCGCGGACCCTACGATACCGTTGTAGCGTCCTCGGTATTCGTCGGTATCCCACACGCTCGAATCGTCGTCGGCGAAGTAGTTCTGTCGACGCTCGTAGTTCAGTTCGTTCCACAGGCTTGCGGAAGCATCCAACAGCCGCCGAAGTAGCTCTTCGTCCTCGTCGGACTGTGGGGCTACTCGGAAGGTGTTGACGCGCTTCATGCGTTGTGTTGCTCGCGGATATACTGTTCTACGGCGTTATCAGAAGCCATCGGCTTCTGATTGGCCCACAAGAGCGTTGCTCTTGTGAACGTCCTTCGAGACACTACCCGCCGTTCCGACGTAGTACGAGCGTGTCCATTTGATACGGTCGTCGTATCGCTGATTGTAGTACCGCGCGGAGATGCCTTTGAGCCAATTGACGAGCAACGACGGTTCGTTGCGCGGCGGGCTTCCCACGAACAGGTGAACGTGGTCAGGCATGATTTCGGCCTCTACAAGTTCAAGGTCTTTGTCGTCGCATATCTCCACGAAGATGGTTTTGAGACGTTCTTTGGTTGCGCCCGTCAGACGCGGCTCCCGGTACTTCGGGATGAATACTATGTGGTAGTAGAGTTCGTATTTCGCGTGACGAGTGCTCTTCACCATCTATGCATACTATGGTCGGGATTTTACTTAAACGTACCGACAGAACCCCAGCAGTGCGTTCGACGGCGGAAGATTGACGAGAATTACGGCGCGTATCCCCGTCCTCGAAAAGCGGAGCTTTTCGGTTGCAGCGAGAGCTTCGCTCTCGCCATGCCCCTGAAGGGCGAGGCTTTGCGCCTGTTTCACGTAACGGGGCGACGCAACCGTTAGCACTCGTCGTTCGTCAATCCCCGATACGTTCAAGAAGTTCTGTCCCTTCTATAAGGTCACAATGATGCTCCCGACCCACGCCCTCGCGGGGATGGCGCTCGTGTTACCGCTGGTAGCTACGGCGCCGGAGTTCGCGTCCATCGCACTCGTTGCGGGGTTACTCGGTGGCGTCTTCCCGGATCTGGATCTGTACGCCGGCCACCGCAAGACCCTCCACTTTCCCGTGTTTTACAGCGCCGTCGCCACCGTCGCGGTCGTCGTCGCGGCGCTGATTCCCACGACGGCGACCGTCGGCGTCGCCGTCTTCCTGCTCGGCGCTGCCGTCCACTGCGTGACCGACGTCTTCGGCAGCGGCCTCGAGTTGCGTCCCTGGGAGGGGCGCTCCGAGAAGGCGGTGTACGATCACTATCGCGGGACCTGGATCGCACCTCGTCGCTTGGTTCGATACGATGGCTCACCCGGCGACCTGTTGTTGTCGGTCGCACTGTCGGTCCCCCTGCTGTGGACGCTCGAGGGGGCGTTCCAGTGGGTCGTGATCGGTGCCCTCGCCGTTGCAATCGTTTATGCTGCACTCAGGCGCGCTCTCGCGGATCTCGCCGCCGTCGTCGTCCGCGTGCTTCCGGCAGGGGTGTTGCCGTACGTTCCCGAGCGCTACCTCGAGGATTTCGGACCTGATCGTGCCTGACGGACTGATACTGAAACGTTAAGTAGGGATCTTTGAATGTTCAGATATGGATCTCCGCATCGGCTTTCTCCTGTTACTGGTGGCTCTCCTCGGGGCGATCAGCGTCTTGCTTGCCCTCCCCTTGCTGCAGTACATCATGGCGGCCGTCCTGCTGGCGTTCGTGCTCTTCCCGCTTCACGACCGACTCGAGGGAAGGACGGTACGCGTCCGTGGAACCGCCATCACGATTTCGCCGCGCGTGTCGGCGGGCGTTGTGACCGTGTTCGGCATTCTGGCCACGGTCATTCCGTTACTCATTTTCACGGTTTTGCTGTTACAGACCGTCCTCTCGTTCGTCAACGACCTCGGCGATGTGGACCTCGTCGAAACCGCTCGAACGACCGCTCGCGAACTGGGGTTCGACGAGACGGTTCTGAATGGTCTCGAGGCGGCCCTCTCCTCTGAACTTGAGGGTTTTCTCAATCGTGGTCTCGAGTTCGCCCTCCAGGAACTGCTCCGGTTGCTGGACACGAGCTTTCAGGTCGGACTCGGGCTGTTGGTGCTAGTGTTCTTGCTCTACTACTTCCTCGTTGATGGCCGACGGCTGGTCGCCTGGATTGGATCGGTTGCACCGATTGACGACGAGGTTCGCCGGGAGCTGATCGATGAGGTCGACGCTGTTACGTGGGCGGTGCTGCGGAGTCACGTCCTCGTTGCGATTGCGGAAGGCGTACTCGGTGGAATCGGCCTCTACGTCCTCGGCGTTCCGAACGTCGCGTTCTGGACGGTCGTAATGATTATCGTCTCGTTTCTCCCCGCCATCGGCGTCTGGCTGGTCTGGGGACCCATTGTGGGCTATCTTTTCGTCATGGGTGATTCGGTCGGTGCGAGCTTGCTGCTGGTCTATGGCTTTACGGTCCTTTCCGTAGTAGACAATTACCTGCGCGCCGTGCTGGTAGACCTTGAGTCCGGCGTCCACCCGGGGACCGTCCTGATCGGCGTCATCGGCGGCCTCTACCTCTTCGGAATGTTAGGATTGCTGCTCGGGCCGGTCCTCCTGGCGACGTTCAAGGCCGTCGTCGAAGTCTTCAGCGAGGCGTACGATCCCGCCGAACGGACTGAGCGGACTCCATCGCCTTGAACGACTCCTCGAGTGCATATCCGCGGAGGTATTGTGTCGTAGTCACTGAAGAACACCTCGAGCGCACCCACAGGTATCGAATTTGGTGACTTCGATCAGAAGCCTGGAATCGGCCCGTTTGATTCACAATTCTTGCCACACTTGCTGTGAAACTCACTCTGGACGTCGAGCCACTCTCTGAACTGGTCGCTCGAGACCGCATCGTCGACCTCACAGACGAGGTCCTCGAGCCATGTTTTGATCGTGCTATACATATCATTGTGTCGGGTGCCCGAATCATCGAACGTTTCTCGGGTGCAACTGCTCAAGTTCATGATTGTATCGGCGCCTCCCCAATCGAACTCGAGAATGAAGATTCTTTACCCCAAGAGGCTTGTTCTCAAGAGGTGTTCGTTCCATGTCCATGGATTCAGACGATGGTTTTATTGACAAACGATTTCGGTCAAAACTTAGTTGGTGGGTTTTTGGGCTTGTCCTTACAACCATCTTAGTATACACACTTCGGGGGTATCTCGGATGGGCCGTGTTCGGAGTATTTCTCTATTATGTGGCCCGGCCAGTGGCCCGACAGCTCCGACAGCGTGGGCTTTCAGAAAGTACGGCTGCGGTCATCACTCTTGGACTCGTTATCCTCCCCTTCGTGGGTATCCTCATCGTCCTTGCTTCAATTGCTATTGTACAACTTGGAACCCTCGAGGCAACTGATTTCGAACGGATCGTCGAAACGTTGTTCCCTGACGGCCTCCCGGAAACGGTACCCACGACTGAGGAGGAGATCTACCTCTTTGTGGAAGACTTCGCCACCGATCCAACTGTTGGATCGGTACTCGAGTGGGGAAGTGGCGTATTGGGTGCGTTTGTCACAGCAGCATACAATCTGTTTATCACGCTTCTTTTTGCGTTCTTTCTGCTTCGTGATGAGAGGCGACTCTCTAGGTGGTTTCGATTCGAAATTGTTGGTGAGGGAACCCGTGTCGACGAGTTCGCTCAAGCGGTTGACAAGGGGTTACGTTCTGTGTTTTTCGGATATACTTTGACAATTCTCGCGATTATGGTACTCACTGGAATCATCTACACGCTTCTCAATGTGATTGCACCACCCGGACTTGCGATTCCACAGGTGCTGTTGCTAGCTATTGTGACTGGTCTCGCTTCGGTTATCCCACTCATTGGTCGATCCATCGTGTACGCAGCGATCGTCGTTTACCTAGCAGTGATGGCCATTCAGACCGACCTAACGACATTGTGGTTTCCCATCACGTTTTACATCGTCATGGGTGTCTTTTTCGACAATATCATTCGAACCTATGTTCGGCCATCGCTCTCAGGCCGAATGTTCCCGACGGGACTCGTCCTCTTTGCGTACATCCTCGGGCCGGTCGCTTTCGGCTGGTACGGTATCTTTCTTGGGCCGCTTTTGATGGTAGTTGCGACGCTATTCGTACAAATGGAGTTACCGCGACTGCTTCACGGCGAAGCAAATTGACAGTCTGGGATCAGCGAAAGCCCGGCAACGAAGCGGCTCCTGGCCGTGAGAAGCCCGGAACGTGGAGGTGGGTGGGGCGGTGGGTAATGGTTGACATCCTCCCGCGCCTAAAGGGGCGAGGCTTTGCGCCTGTTTCACGTAACGTTTCAGCTGCCGGTCGGAAATTCGAATGGCGGATAGAGGCCAGAGGGATGTTAGACTGATTTAATTAGTGCATCCAATTAGCGTCTGTAGTTGAGTCTGATCTATCGATGATCTTGTGTCTATTGTGTCTTAAATAGGGCCTGGAAATCAGCCAGTGTCGTCCTCTTTCGTCGAGTACCGAACGATGATACCGTCCTTTTGATCGGTGTGGCGTGCTGAATCGACTTGGGGAATCCCCCGCCAGATCCCAGTCACTTCGACGAGACCGAAGTCGTCGTGTTCGTAGGTTTCGTCCCGTTCGACTACTTGACCCGGCTCGGAACCCGGTAGATCGTCTGGTTCACCCATTCGAATCCGTGCTACAATCTTCGCTCTTCAACTCCCCACGCAAAAATAGGGACGGGACCGCGATGTCAGCAGTGCCCGTCCTCACCGTCGTGATGGTCGGCGTGGTCGTGGTCACCCATGTTGTCTTGCATCATCTCCATGGCGTTCCCATCCATGTGATCAGCCATGTCACCGTTCATGTGGCCGGCCATTTGAGCCATGTGGGTGCTCTCTGAGTCGCCATCAGTGCCGTCTGAATGCATCTCGCCACTCACGAGTCCGACTGCACCGACGAGCGCGACGACGACTGTAAACGCTACTACCAGGCGAATTGTTCTGGATGTCATGTGATCCACCTCGAGTGGGAGGACGAGCAGACGTGAATTATTAGTATGGGTGTGAACCCAGTCGAGAGATCGTTCGATGGCGTTTCTAAGCTCCTTTAATCGTTCCTTCCAAGCGATAGCGTTTCTTGCAGGAATATTCGACCGCTATCGGCATTGGCTCGCTATAGCACGAGGTGCCGATTATCCTCGGATCGTTTGAAAAAGAATCACTCTTGAGACCCAATTGTACCCGGCCAGGTTGTCTGCCATCCACTTCTGAATCCCATCGGAACTCCCAACCAGTGGGCATGACCGTAACGCGTAGAACAGATCACCCATAAGTGTACCCTACCGACCGTGAAACCGAAGCACGCAGATACCGCTGTTGGACTCTTGATTGTGATGATACTCCTCATCGGAGGGGGTGCCACCTGGGAGGCGTATCAGCAGTGGGTCGCCCTCGAGGGGATGGAAGATCACATGGGGTCGTCGATGGCGGCGATGCACGGGACCCACCCAGTCTGGTATCTGCTTGGAACTGTATTTATCGCAAGTGTAACCGTCGGTGTGTACGTTGGCGTTCGTGATCGGATTATCTCTCCGTCGGATAAACTAACACCGGGTGAGCCGAGCGACGACACAACTGGTGTAGAAGATCCGGAAAACCTCTCGAGAGACCAGACAGCACAACGTACCGAAAGTGAAGCAAAACGCCAGATCTTGGACCTCCTTCCGGATGACGAGAAACGCATTCTCGAGCCAGTTCTCACATCCCCGGGCCTCACGCAGATCGAGCTTAGGGACCGATCAAATTTTTCGAAAAGCAAGGTCAGCCAAACGGTCACCGACCTAGAAAAGCGAGGATTGCTGTATCGAGAACCTCAGGGTCGGACATACCGAATCTATCCCGCAGAGGACATCGAGAACCAACTGTAGACTGTACACGTCGAGGGTGTTGAGATCGGCACGCGTGAACGCTCTCTCAAGAAAAAACGATTAGGGGGCTCGAAAAATACTCTCGAACGTTCTCCTCGGTGAATTCGCGTCCAAATCGGTAATTCATGGAGCACCGTAGCTGCCGGTGATGATGTCGAATACACCCGCCACTCGTCGAACGGTGCTGAAAGTCACGGGCGCATCCCTCGCAACCGCGGTAGTCGCAGGCTGTCTCGGTGACGACGACGATGAGACAGCAGCGGAAAATGGTGACGACGGTACCGACACCGATGCGGGAAGCAACGGTATCGAAATCGACTCTGGAACTGAGATCGTTTTCGATTTGAGTCTTCAGCCGATACTCGCCGTCCTCGAGTGCATCGACGACCTCACACGTCGCAGTGAGGTCCGGTTCGTACTACACAAGTCGACTATCGATCTCGTTCCAGCCGTTCGCGGCGCTTCTCGAACTCTTCCTCGGTGAGTTCGCCTCGGGCGTATGCCGACCGAAGTTCTTGAATGGCGGGATCAGATTGATTTTCGTTCGACTGTCGAACCGCGCTATACAGGAGAGAGCCGATTCCGAAGAGAACGATCAACGGGATGATTCCCATGAGGAGCCACATCCATCCGCTGTCGCTACCATTCCACATCCCGTTCCACATATGTCCGCCTCCCCATATCCCCATCAACGGCATCATCAGCGCCATCGCAAGAAGGGGGAAGAGCAGAATCGCGACGATAACAATCAACAGCGTTCGGACGAGGGAGTCATCGGTTGTCATAGTCTGAATACGACAGCGTTGTCCTTGAATACGTGGGCATGAACTCATCAGCGAAATCGTCCAAGAGCGTTTTTGCTGCCTTCTCGTCGTCTCTCGTGTGAACAACCGTTCATTGACGACAAAGACGAGCACTATCGCGTTTCGGCTCGTTCGAGTGCCACAAAGAGCTTCAACTGGAGATATCCGCACGGCGCAGGAACTGTGCGTTGACCGCCACGATGACCGTACTGACCGACATCAGGACTGCACCGACCGCTGGGGAGAGGAGAACGCCAATCGGTGCGAGGACGCCGGCTGCGAGCGGTAAGGCGAAGACGTTATAGCCAGCCGCCCACACGAGGTTTTCTTTCATCTTCCGGTAGCTCTTCCGGCTCAATCGGACGAGGTGAGCGACGTCGCGTGGATCGTTCTCGACGAGGACGACATCGGCGGACTCGACGGCAACATCAGTTCCCGACCCGATGGCGATGCCGACGTCGGACCGCGTCAGTGCGGGCGCATCGTTCACGCCGTCGCCCACCATCGATACGAGTTTGCTCTGTTCCTGGAGTTCGATGATCTTCTTGTCTTTATCCTCCGGAAGGACTTCGGCGAAGTACGTGTCGATCTCGAGTTCGTCGGAGACGGCGCGAGCGACATCCTCCGTGTCGCCGGTTAACATTGCGACTTCGACACCCATCTCGTGAAGCGCGTCGATTGCCTCGTAGCTCTCCTCTCGGATCACGTCCGCGAGCGCGACCGCACCCACCGCTTCGCCGTCCCGAATCAGGTAGACGACGCCCTGACCGCGCTCGCCGGCCTCGCCGGCGAACATCTCGAGGTCACGGCCCAGTTCAACATCGAGATACCGCAGCAGGTTTGGCCCGCCGACGTACACTGTTTCACCGCCCGCTACGCGGTCTGTGTCCACATCGGCACCCGGAGTGACAGCAGTTTCCGCTTCGAGCGTCGCGCGGACGCCCCGCCCCTTGAGGGCTTCGAACTCGCGGACGCTCGGCACGGAGAGGCCCCGCCCGTCGGCTTCGTCCCGGATTGCCGCTGCGATCATGTGTTCGGAGTCGCCTTCGGCAGCAGCCATCACCGCTAGCAGTTCGTCCTCGTCCCAGTTGTCGGTCGTCGTGACGTCGACGACTCCCTGCTCGCCTTTGGTGAGGGTTCCCGTCTTGTCGAAGACGATCGTATCGAGATTTCGCGCCTCCTCCATGGCAATTCGGTCCCGAATGAGCATCCCGTTTTGCGCCGCCATCGTTGTATTGATCGCGACGACCAGTGGGACAGCGAGCCCCAACGCGTGGGGACACGCGATCACCAACACGGTGACGACACGCTCAACGACCGTCAGTCCGAACCCGACAGCGACGGTCCACGCGATAGCCGTGACCGCTGCGACCGCGAGTGCGGCATAGAACAGCCATCCCGCCGCGCGGTCGGCGAGCATCTGCGTCCGGGAGCGGCTCTGTTGTGCCTCCTCGACCAATCGCATGATTCCGGAGAGCGTCGTCTCGTCGCCTGTCGCAGTAACGCGAACCCGGAGGCTACCATCACGGTTGGTCGTCCCACCGATCACCTCGTTACCTGGTTCCTTCTTGACCGGCCGGGATTCACCGGTGATCATCGACTCGTTGATGTTCGATTCGCCATCTTCGACGACGCCGTCGGCGGGCACGTTCGCTCCCGGCCGAACAAGCACGAGGTCGTCTTCCTCGAGGTCGTCGACGCGGACCTCTTCAGTCTCGCCGTCGTCGGTGATACGCTCGGTCGTATCCGGCATCAACTCGGCGAGTTCGTCGAGCGCTCCCGAAGCGCGCCGAACGCTTCGCATCTCGATCCAGTGGCCGAGTAGGAAGATGACGATCAGCGTGACGAGTTCCCAGAATAGCGGTTCCCCGATGTCCAACGCGACCGCTGCGATACTGTAGCCGAACGCGACGGTGATCGCCAGCGAGATTAACAGCATCATCCCCGGCTCGCGGTTGCGAGCTTCGACAGCACCCATCCGCAGGAACGGTACGCCACCGTAGACAAAGACGAAAGCCCCGAGAATCGGCGCAACGAACTCGCTTCCAGGGAACGTTATTGCTGTGTAGCCAAACCACTCTTGGAGCATCTCGCTGTAGTACAGCACCGGGACCGAGAGGGCGAGACAGACGAAAAATCGCCGCTTGAACAACTCCTCGTGATCGGCGTGGTCGACGTGCGCTTCATCGTCGTGATCGTGATCACGACTGTGTTCTTCGTGCTCAGACGATTCGTGTTCGCCGTGTTCTTCCGTCCGGTGCTCGCGTCGCTCCGTCGATTCGTCGGTCCGATCAGCGCTTAGTCCACAGACTCGACAGCACGGGCAATCGCGGTCGGTCGGCTTTCCGGTCCGCTTCTGTTCTTCGTGAACGTGCTGTGAATCAGGTGTGTCTGACGGATCGTACTGTGACATAGGTGCTCTGTCGACGCCGTCTCTAGGATTCGGGTATCTCCTCAAATCTGAACAAGAGGGGCTACCGACGTGATTTGTGACGGCTATCGTGTCTGTTATTCATCGAATAGCTTCCTAAATTTTGGGGTAGAAACAGCTATTAGCCGTTGTCAGGTGTTCGACCGAATCAGGACGCGTTCTTACACTTCTGTTTATACTCCTCGTACTCGCGTTTTGCGCGCTCGTAGGCGTGTCTCTTCTTTTTCAGTTGCTTCTTGTTCACGTTTCCTTTCTCGTATTTCTTTTTGCACTTCTCGTATTCGCGTTTTGCGCGCTTGTATTCGCGCTTTTTCTTCTTCTTGTCTTTCTTGTCTGGTTCCTTCGTGAACTCCAGAATACTGCCGTAGACAACCGTGTCGCCCACTTGGGCGACCGCTTGGAATTCGTAGGTTGTGCCGGTCTCGAGGTTCATCGCCGTCGCACTGAACGGTCCGGGCTCGGTGAGGGCCGCTTCGTCGGTAAACGTCCACACCGCTGTTCCCTTGACGCGGTAGAGGAAGAAGACGGTAGCCTCCGCTGCACCCTCGAGTTCGAGCAGTTCGCCGTTGAGCGTGGCCGTCGAGCCGTTGATGTCCGTCGCTGGCCTCGTCTCGACATCCAACGCAGCTGGCCCGAATTTGGTGAACGAGAGTGTGGCTCCAAGGAACCGTTCGCCGTTCGCGACCACGACGGCCCGGAATTCGTACGTGGAACCGAGTTCGAGGCCCGCGATCTCGGTACTGAACTCACCGGGTTCGCCGAGCGTCTGGGATCCGGTAGCGATCCAGTCGTCCATGCCGACTTCGCGCCACTCGAAGAGGACGTCGACCGTGTCGAAGTCGCCGAGATCGATCAACTCTGCGTTGAGCGTCGCCGTCGAACCGTTGATATCCGTCGCTGGCTGTGTCTCGACGCTCGGGGCGCCGACCTCAGCTTTGGTGAACGAGACGATGGTTCCTTCGTAGCGTTCGCCATCGGCCACTGCGACCGCCCGGAACTCATACGTGTTGCCGGGCTCGAGGCCCGCGATCTCGGTACTGAAGTCGCCGGGCGCGTCGAGCGTCTGCGTCTCGGTGGTGATCCAGTCGTCCGCGCCGACTTCACGCCACTCGAAGAAGACATCGACCGTGTCGAACTCGCCGAGGTCGATCAACTCTGCGTTGAGCGTCGCCGTCGAGCCGTTGACGTCGGTCGCCATCTGGGTCTCGACGATGGGGGCACCGATCTCAGCTTTGGTGAACGAGAGAATAGCCCCCTCGTCACGCGTGCCATCGGACACTGCGACCGCCCGGAATTCGTACGTACTGCCGGGCTGGAGGCCTTCGATCTCGGCGCTGAAGTCGCCCGGTTCGTCGAGCGTCTGCGTCTCGGTGGTGTTCCACTCGTCCGCGCCGACTTCGCGCCATTCGAAGAAGACATCGACGCTGTCGAAGTCGCCGAGTTCGATCAACTCGCCGTTGAGTGTGGCTGTCGAGCCGTTGATGTCCGTCGCTGGCCTCGTCTCGACATCCAACTCATCTGGTCCGAATTTGGTGAACGAGAGTGTGGCTCCGAGGAACTGTTCGCCGTTCGCCACCATGACTGCCCGGAATTCGTACGTGCTGCCGGACTCGAGGCCCTCGATTTCGGCGCTGAACTCACCGGGTTCGTCAACTGTCTGGGGCTCGGTAGCGATCCACTCGTCCGCGCCGACTTCGCGCCACTCGAAGAAGACGTCGGCGGTGTCGAACTCTCCGAGGTCGAGCAGTTCAGCGTTGAGCGTGGCCGTCGAGCCGTTGACGTCCGTCGCTGGCTGTGTCTCGATACTGGGAACGCCGGCCTCAGCTTTGGTGAACGAGACGATGGTTCCTTCGTAGCGTTCGCCATTGGCCACTGCAACCGCCCGGAATTCGTACGTGGTGCCGGGCTCGAGACCTGCGATTTCGGTGGTGAAGTCGCCGGGGTCGTCGAGCGTCTGCGTCTCGGTGGCGATCCACTCGTCCTCGCCGAGTTCACGCCACTCGAAGAAGACGTCGACCGTGTCGAAGTCGCCGAGATCGATCAACTCACCGTTGAGCGTCGCTGTCGATCCGTTGATGTCCGTCGCAGTCTGGGTTTCGACGATGGGAGCACCGGGCTCGGCTTTGGTGAACGAGAGAATAGCTCCCTCGTCACGCGTGCCATCGGCCACTGCGACTGCCCGGAATTCGTACGTTTCGCCGGGTTCGAGGCCCGGGATCTCGGCGCTGAACTCACCGGGCGCGTCGAGCGTCTGCGTCTCGGTGGTAATCCAGTCGTCCGCCCCGAGTTCGCGCCACTCGAAGAAGACGTCGACGCTGTCGAACTCTCCGAGGTCGAGCAGTTCGCCGTTGAGCGTGGCCGTCGAGCCGTTGACGTCCGTCGCCGGCGACGTGATGACTTCCGGTACACCTGGCACCTCCTTGATGATACGAAGCGTGGCTCCTTCGACCCGTTCACCGTTTGCTAGCCCGACCGCCCGGAATTCGTATGTGGTGCCGGGCTCGAGACCCGCGATCTCGTCGCTAAAGTCGCCGGGTGCGTCGAGCGTCTGCGGTGCGGTGGCGATCCAGTCGTCCGCCCCGAGTTCGCGCCACTCGAAGAAGACGTCGACAGTGGCAAAGTCCCCGAGGTCGGTCAACTCTCCGTTGAGCGTGGCCGTCGAGCCGTTGACGTCCGTCGCTGGCGTCGTTACGACGTCAGGGACGGTCGGATCGCAACTGATGTCGAGCGTCGTGATATCGAGACCGATTGCGATATTGTCGGTCTCGAGCGAATACGTCCCATCCGCAAGGTTCCCCCACGTCGCCGAACCGCCGGCGGGAACCTCCATTGTTTCCTCGTACGCGTCGGGACCGGTGACGGTTACCATCACTGAGACGTCGTTGGGGTTCGATACCGTGATCTCCCCGTCCTCATCTACACACGCCGAATCAACTTGCAGGTCGACGAGATCGCAGTCGCACCCGGTAACCGTCGCCATCTGCAGATTGACGGCGGTTTGGGCGTACAAACAGCCGTCCACCGTTGCATTGGTGAGCACGTTGATCGCCGTCTGGGCTAGCACGACCCCCGCAAAGTTCGCGTCCGTTCCGATCTCGACACCGCCACCGCCAGCGACCACCCAGACGATGTTCTCGGGCTGTGCGCCCCCCGTCAGATTGATAGTCGCACCGCTCGCCACGGTGAGATCTCCTGCAACCTGGAAGATCCAGGTGTCGTCTGGACCGCCGTCGAGGGTGATATCCCCGTCAATCGAGAGGCCGGTATCCCAACTGTACACTCCTGGAGTCAGTGTTTCTCCGTCGAGATTGCCGCCTCCTAAATTTGTGAAGTCCGGCGGAACGCGGCCGTATGCATCAGTGAAGGCGGTTTCCATATCGCTCACCGCAGTCGTTAACCTGGACGGGGTTGGCTCCGCATAATTGGCCGCGTACACCCGTCCGCCCACCTGCGTTGATGTCGCGAAGACGCCGGATGCATCCAGCGTTAGATCGAATCCGGTTATGGCAGTCGACGCGATCGGACTCACGCCGATGTCCCCTGCCACATCGGAGTTGGGAACGCTCGATATCCCGGATTTTGCCAGGATCGAAAAGTCACAGGCCGTCCCGAGATCGACCGGTGCTGGACCGTCTTGTTGGATCTGGACCGGAAAATCGCTATCTTCTTGCGCGGCGCCTATACAACCGGCGAGACCAGCTGTGAGCAATCCACTCGATGTGATGACCGTTCTTCTTGTCGGATTGTACTCCATATCGGATACTCATTTGTGTCTGGTATTGTTTCTGAGAAGTTAATTTTGTATATGTGTCCTATATCTCCTCCAGATATTCTTCAAATTCGGTTAGTGAGTCCATTCCGACGCGCTCGACAACCGATCCAGTAGGTAGGATATTACGGGGAATCAAGGAGAAAGCCTCGCCCCTTCAGGGCGGAGAGGATGTCAAAATACAGATTTACGTGGGTATTTTGCTCCCAGTACCACAGACACACCGCTAGGCGAGAGTTCCGTTGTAGACGACACAACAGTAACAGTTGGCGAATATTGTTTAACACATAGATCGCAAGTCAGTAACCCACGACTGAAGTCGTGGGCTTCCTCCTTGCATTTCTGTGATCAATCGCCGAACATCCTCGAGTGCGGCCTGCTCGGCGTTGATCGGCTCGAGCAGATTGGTTCGTCGCGTTACAGCTTGTGCCGTCGCGTCAACAATCGACTGCTGGAGCCGTGGATCGAACTGCGTCGCCGTCCGGATCGCCACTGCCAGTTCTTCGCTTAACTCTTCGGCCATGTGTTCGTCCCACGACTCAGCGTAGACATCATCGTAATGAGAGACGCTCATCACGGTTTCAGTGTAGGCCTGTTGCACCTCGCGAAGACCAGCCTGCGTCGTCTCGGTGACGCGTCGAACTGTCCCAACGGAGCCGGACGACCCAGCAACATGGTGGACTGGCCTGACCTCCAGATCGACGATTCGACTCGAGAACCGTTCAAACGCACGTCGTTCTGCAGTTATCTGTCGGTGCTCTCGCTCGAGGATCCGCTGTTGCGGATCGAGATCGATGGTTGGGGTCTCGATACGCACGATATCAGCGGATCACAGTCAACTATGGTAAAGCCATCTAATAGTCGCCATGTCAACTACGTTCGACCCCATAATTATCGCTCGCGTTCCATCATACGGATCGCTGCCAAGCCGTCCATACTACTCAATATCACAACTAGAAGCGGCTTTGTACGACTCGGAATACCGTCGATGTAGGACCGCTGCCCAATTAAGACCCATGACAGGCACTTCGAGCGGCTATCACCCCGACGACGTCCGGCACCGCGAGACGACCACACCCCAGCACTCGAATCAATCGATCACCCTCGAGGCCATCGTCGTTCGATACGAAAGTCGACCTGATCGATGTACGATTCTGCCTCGAGACTGTTCCGAAGTTGAACAACTGACAACCTGGTTGTCTGCAGACATGGATGTGTTCATCGATCTCGAGCAAATCCGTTAGAAACGTTCCCCTCAACGAGTTGGTTCTTCGAGCTACATACTGAGACAGCATATCTCAACTGCTTCGACAGTGCCGTCACTCGAAGTGATCGTGTGATTGGAGGTATGACCTGTCGAGAAACAGTGTCTGCGTAATGGACTAGTGCGGCTTCAGCCCTGAACTGCTAGGTTTAGTACTTCGCCAGAAGGCGTTTGTCCATCAAGCGATTAATTTGATATCTAATGGGCGCAATAATGTATGAAAACTCCAATACACATTCATACGTTCGCCCGACTGGTAACCCTCGAGTTATGGAAAACGGCCGGCCCACTTTTTGAAGGTGTGAAATTACTTTCCGATGAGATTCTGTCGAATATTCATCTCGTCTGTTCAGCCCTAATCGAGTAAGTGAAGTCGAACGGCAAAATTAATAGATAAAATCACCTCCCCTGCGAGAGTGTATTTTTCACTGAAATAGTATAAGAAATTAATTTCGAAATCAGTGCCTTATTGATCAAATACTCGACAACAAGAAGTAAATTAGGACATGTTGTGTTGCACTTATAGCCCAATTTTAACAGCCTTTATTTGTAACAGTAAATTTATCCATCAAACGCCGCAACGGCTTTGTCATCGACGAGTATAGAACGCTGCTAACCAATCATGCACTCCGTTCAAGGGTTGAATTTAACACTGAGGGACAGTTGTCGGGCGTTCAGGTGTGCAATGACTACTAGAGGCACTCCCAGGTTACGTGTCACAATACATGAATAAATATTCATTCTCGAGCATGCTGAAATCCCGCTGTTTCAGAACACGCTATAGCCGTTTTCGTATGGCCTAATCCGGGGAGATTCACCTTCCACGGTTTCGATATACTCGAGAAGACGCGCTTGGAGGTCATCAGCGACGGATCGGAAATCAGGTCGCCCAGCGAGATTGACCTGTTCGTGTGGGTCCCGTGCGAGATCATAGAGATACCGTTCAACGTACGTATCGGACGATTTTGCCCCGCTTCCACCTCGCCATCCGGTCGAAGAGGTTGCGGCAACACCGTACTTCCATTGCTCGGTTCGGAGCGCTCGACCAACCTGTGACTCACTAAGTTGGATGAACGCATCACCGTCAGCATCGGGACGGTCACCGTGGGCAACCGGGAGAAAGCTCTCGCCGTGCATTGCATCGGGAATATCGAGTCCGGCGGCATCAAGCAGTGTCGGCGGAAGATCAATGAGACTCGTCGGAGTCTCGATATCAGTACCCGTATCGAACCCAGGCCCAGACAGAACAGCAGGAACTCGGACAGCAGATTCGTGAGGTGTGCGCTTGTATTCTCCGGGACGAGTACGGAAATGACAGCCGTGATCTGCGGTGTAGCTCACGATGGTTTCATCTTCGATACCGCGGGCAGAGAGTTCGCTCAAGAGCTCGTCCACACACTCATCAAGGCGTTTGATCGTCCCGTAGTAGTCTGGAAGCTCATCGTACCAGTCGCCGGGTCGATTACGAAGGTCCTCAGGAACGTACGGTCGCTTCTTGTAGGGTTCTGCGTATCCATCCGGCGCGGCGTATGTCATCATATCATTCTGGTTGTGTGGCTCGAGATACGCAACGACGAGGAAGAACGGCTCCGAGAGAGACTCAATGGCCTCGCGTGCGAAGTCGGTGAATGCATCCGCACGATACGACGCAAACTCGACGGGGTCGTTATCGGAGCCAAACAGGTGTCCGTCCATCGGAGAAGAGGTGAACTCCGGAACGTCGGCAGCAATCCAGAAGTCTTCGTACGCACCACGAAGGTCTTCAGGAATCGGATCATCGAACGTTCCCGAAATATGCCAGTTTCCAACGTACCCTACGTCGTATCCGGCGTCTTTGAACTGTTGAGCGAGACGTAACTCATCGGTCGAGATGGGCATCGTATCTCGCCATACGTCGACTTCACTGGCATATTTGCCGCTCTGGAACATCGCACGGAACGGACCACACAGCGGTTGTGGTGTGATCGCCTGTTTCAAA
This sequence comes from Natronolimnobius baerhuensis, assembly GCF_002177135.1. Classification (NCBI taxonomy): domain Archaea; kingdom Methanobacteriati; phylum Methanobacteriota; class Halobacteria; order Halobacteriales; family Natrialbaceae; genus Natronolimnobius; species Natronolimnobius baerhuensis. The sequence continues at coordinate 88,217 of NZ_MWPH01000006.1, read as the reverse complement.
ACGGTCCCACGCGTGGCAAGCCCATCAAGTGTTGGCGTGAGATCCAGTGGACACCCGTATGCACTAAGGGTATCCCACCGCTGCTGGTCCGTCAAGACCACGAGCACGTTCGGATGTTCATCGGCGGTCATTACCCGCTTCTGGAGTGGGAAGCGTATATTTGTTTTCGGTATCGCCGTCTCGAGGATGAGCCAGGGGTTGCTGGTTGACAAAGCATATACAGACGAGCCAGCAGTGATTTCTGTTCATGTATCAAAAACAATTCGGGGAAATCCTCGAGTACTACTCTCGGTGGTCGGAAATAAGGCAAAATATACTGCGTCGTTTGATTGTTGTTCATGAGGTATGAATTGCAGGATTATTACAGTCGTACGAGCGTAATTATTCGTCAAGACGTGAAAGGCGATTACGGATGGAGTTAATCGTACTGCCGACGAGGCTTTCAAAATCGGTACTAGCGTCCTTTCGTTTCATCCGAGTCGCTGGACCCGAGACAGATACTGCAGCGATTGCGCGCTCCTCATTGTCCATCACTGGGTGAGCAATACAGTGACGGTCCGAACGGTGTTCGCCCCTATCATACGCAGTTCGACGGTCGCGGACGAGTTGCAGTTCATCCTCGAGTTCGGCTCGGTCCGTAATGGTGTGCTCTGTGAGCGCTGGCATTCCACGACGGCCAAGAATCATGTCGCGTTCATCTTGTGGCAGATACGAAAGGATAGCTTTCCCACCCGCTGTTGCGTGCATTGGAAGGCGGTCTCCGACTCGCACATCGTTTGTGTCCTGTCTGGCGCCACGTTCTTGTGCAATATATATGCCATACCCATGTTCTGGGATCATGAGACTCGCCGTTTCGCCCGTTGCTGAGGCAAGATCTTCCAATGGATGTAACGCAGCGTCGTAGATGGGGAGCTGGGCTCGTGCACTCGTTCCCAGTCCAAGGAAGCTGACGCTCAATCGATACTCGTGGCCATCCTTGACGACGTAATCTAACTGTCGAAGGGTGTTAAGGTGTTTGTGGACCGTTCCCTTCGACAGTTCAAGTTCGCTCGCCAGTTGGGTAATACCGGCAGTGTGACGATCTTTAAGCGCCTCAATCACTCGAACGCTCGTTACTGACGTTGTCGCAGTCGGTTGATCGTCCGACCCAGGAGGGACGTTTGGCGTGGTCATAGAGATACCTCCACCCCCCATCAACAAATAATTGTTCATACTTGATGAACACAGAACCACTGCCGATGAGACTCATACCGAGCCAGCAAACCTGTGAGTAAAAGCACCTCTTGGGATACCCTATCACAGCACGAACCATACATATTCTGAGTGTAGCATACTGTTCACACATTATGAATCATCAGCAGAGAACAGATTCGGTGAGAAGAGACAAGCGTCGCTGTAGTCAAACAGAAACCAAATCAGCACGGTGCGATCATAAGCAACAAGTGTTGGCCCGAGTCCCTCTACCGACTATGCTGGATTTAGGCGAGAACCGCCAGCAGCTACGACTGTGACCAAAGTCTTAATATCCGAGGCTACGATTGCCGTTCACATGGGTCAGATTGCGATTCGAAACCTGAGAAAGGTCTTCAACAACGGCGAGAACGAAATCGTCGCGGTCGACGACCTCGATTTCACGATCAAAGACGGTGAATTCCTCGTCCTCGTCGGTCCGTCCGGGTGCGGCAAATCAACAACGCTCCGTTGTATCGCTGGTCTGGAATCCGTGAGTTCAGGTGAAATCGTCGTGGATGGAGATGACGTCACGCATAGTAACCCCTCGGCTCGAGACATGGCGATGGTCTTCCAGAGTTACGCGCTCTATCCACATATGACAGCTCGAGAGAACATGGCGTTCGGGCTGAAGATGACGACAGATATGGCGAAGGCGGACATCAATGACCGGGTCGAAGATGTTGCGGAAGTGACCGGCATTGAGGATCTCCTCGAGAAGAAACCTGGCGAACTCTCGGGCGGCCAGCAACAGCGTGTGGCGCTCGGGCGAGCGATCGTTCGGGACCCGTCCGTCTTCTTGATGGACGAGCCGCTCTCGAACCTCGATGCAAAGCTGCGGTCACAGATGCGAATGGAGTTGCAGAACCTCCAGCAGGAACTCGACGTGACGACGATCTACGTCACACACGACCAGACAGAAGCGATGACCATGGGTGATCGAATCGCAGTCCTCAACGATGGAGAGTTACAACAGGTTGGCACGCCGCTCGAGTGCTATCACGAACCTGCCAACCGGTTCGTCGCCGGCTTTATCGGCTCGCCAAGCATGAACTTCCTCGATGTCACGCTGGCCGATACAACCTTCGAGCACGACTCATTTACCTACACTCTCACCGAGACGACAACCAGCGAACTCGAGGCGAACGACGGTGCATACACCCTCGGAATCCGACCCGAAGATATCACACTGACAGCGCCAGACGATCCGAACGCAATCGAGGCGACCGTCAACGTGGTCGAGCCGCTTGGTGACGTTTCCCATATCAACATCGACATCGGATCGAAAACATACACGGCCAGTATCGACGGCACACCACGATTGCAGCCCGGCGAAACGGTGCATGTGACGTTCCCCGAGGACGATATTCACGTCTTCGACGCTGAAAGCGGAGAAGCGCTCAAAAACGCCTCGCTGGACGAAGAGACGGTCATTCCGGGATCAAGCACGAACGCGACAGCGTAAGTCACCAGTAGCAATTGATGGGCGACTGGCGAGTGAATACTGTCGATGTAGAGACTGATCGGAGTCGCACTGTTCGATCAGAGCTGGCAGCCGTTCGGCGCAGCCTCTCGAGTGATCGAGCACCGCAAAAAGAAACTGGCCGATTAGGTTAACGTCGGGAGGTACGCTTCGTTCGCGTCGATGAGTTCCTCGGTCATGTCGTGAATCTCGTCGAGCGAAAGCGCTGCTGCGGTCAGCGGATCGAGTTTGAGCGCCTGGTGAACGGCGTCACGGTCGCCCTCGAGGCCACCTTTGACGGCGAGCTGTTGGACGTTGACGTTGGTTCGGATGAGTGAGATGAGCTGTGGTGGCAGATCACCGACCGAGCACGGTCGGACACCAGTGCCGTCTATCAGACATGGGACTTCGACGCAGGCCTCGCTGGGGAGATTCGTAATGTAGTCGTCGTGGTTCGGGACGTTGAGGTTGAGTCGACGCGACGTATCCGTCTCGATTGAATGAATCAAGCGGGCAGCATACTCCTCAGAGCGTTCGATCTCAGCGTCTTCAGGATCAAAATCGTCGAGAGCACTGTCGCGTTCTTCGGAGCGTTCCTTCCAGCCGTTGAGATACGTCGCGGTTGGCATCCGCTCGGCGTAGTCCGTCCCAGTCATCTCGTCGATCACAGCCTCATCCGTTCGGAAGTACGGAACGTACTCCGAGAAGTGGTGGCTCGATTCCGTGACGAACGCATCGAAGTGGTTCATGATTTCGAAACGGACCGTATCCCGTTCATAGATCTCAGGATCCGTCATCGCTTCCTCGAGCATCGGATAGACGTCTGTCCCGTCGTGTTCGAGTTCGAGGAACCACGCCATGTGGTTGATGCCGGCGACCCAGTAGTCGAGTTCGTCCTCCGGAAGGTCAACGTAGTCCGCAATCGCTTCGGCAGTGTGTGGAACGCTGTGACAGAGGCCAATCGTTTCGATGTCCGTCGCCTCAGCCATCGTCCAACAGAGAATCGCCATCGGATTGGTGTAGTTCAACAGTAAGGCGTCGGGACACAGTTCCTCCATGTCTCGAGCGATCTCGAGCATCGTTGGGATCGTCCGCAAGCCGCGGAAGACACCGCCGGGCCCCAGCGTGTCACCAATTGACTGTTTGACGCCGTACTCTTGTGGAATTCGAATCTCGTTTTCGAACGGCTCGGTCCCGCCGACGTTGATCATGTTCAAGACGTAATCGGCTCCCTCGAGTGCCTCGCGGCGGTCGGTCGTCGACTCGATGGTAGCGTCGACGTCGCCGTTTTCGACCATCGCTTCCGCAACCGCGGTGGTCTGTGCGAGTCGATGCTCGTCGATATCCATCAGTCTGATTGTGCTGTCAGAGAGGGCATCAAACGAGAGGATATCACCGACGAGGTTCTTTGCAAAGACCATACTCCCGGCACCAATGAAGGTTATCGTTGGCATCTACATACACCTGTCTCAGTCACCCGCATAAAATTGTCGCAGCAGGGCCTCGCTCGTGCGTTAAGAACATTTAGCGCCGAGACTGTTAGCTGGCCAGAATTGTTTTCATCTCTTTTTGTTCAGATTCTGAGACTGACCTTTATGATAGTTGGTCCAAGAAGAGTGAGGTATACGATGGAGCTTAGCAAGCGGACTTTCCTGAAAGCCAGTGGTGCAACGAGCGTTGCAGCCCTTGCCGGCTGCCTCAGTGACGACGATGATGGCCGCACGTTTTGGGCCGGCTGGTGGGATGAAGACCACTTGGAGGAGTTCCGGCCGGAGTTCGAATCCGAACTGGAAGAAGAAACTGGTCAAGAGTGGGAGCTAACTGAGTACCAGTATGACGATCTACAGAGCAACGTGCTCACTGGTGGCAATACCGGAACGCCAGACCTGCTTGAGGGCACTCTCGAGCATCCGGGCGATTACGTTACGGCGGATATGCTGGAGCCGTTGACCGATCACGTGCAGGACTTTGATCACTTTGATGGCTATCTCGACGCCGCGATAGATGCCTTCGAGTTCCAGGGTGAAATCTGGGGACTACCGCTTCCAGGCGGTAACGGTCGCGCACTCGTCTATCGATCGGACATCCTCGCAGAGTATGGGTACGAAGACGGGCCACCGGAAGATCTCGACGAACTCGTCGAACTGGCACGCGAGATCAATGCGAACGAGGACATGAACGGCCTCCACCTGACGACCGAACGTGGCGAAGTCCGCGTGACACAGGAGTTCCTCTCACACGTTTACCAGCGCACCGGTAACATCTACGAACACGACGGGGACGAGTGGGTTTTGCAAGCGACTGCCGATGACTTTGAGGTCGTTCTCGAGACGCTGTACCACAACCTGTTCCTCGGTGACGAACCGATGGCAGACGACGACTACCGTGGCGCTGGCTGGGAATCTAACGATGAAGGATACTCAATGGGTGACCACGCGATGGTCCACTGTGGTCCGTGGATTCAACAACATGCAGACTCCTCTGACGAACAGGCAGATATCATCGAGGAAAACACCGGCATCGCGGAACTCCCTGTCGTCGATGGCGGCGAGCAAGCAACGTACATGGAGGTCTCGCCGATTATGATCAACACGCACACCGAAGACCTCGATGCCTCACTCGAGGCGCTCGAGTTGTTCACGAGCCCAGAGATGATGCAGCGGTTCGAGGACGCCGACCCCGCGACAAACGCACCAACGCATGACTCCCTCGACGTCGAACACGACCTCGAGGAATTCCAGACGTTCGAAGATGCGTTCGAAAACGGTGTCGCCCCCGCACAGATTCAGTGGGGCGAGGTTCGAACCCCAATGTACGATGCAATCGAGGAAGTCATCTACGACGAGACTGATCCCGCAACCGCTGCCGAGGAACTCGAAGCGGCCCTCGCTGACGCCGATGTCCAACTCGAGGCCTGAACAGACGAGTAGAGCTCCATACTAATCTATGTCTACGCAATCAGACCGGTCCGGAACATACGTCCGGGAGTTACTCTCCCTCTCAAAGGAGAGTTGGCTTGGCTACGCGTTTCTCGCGCCGGTAGTCGTCATTATGGGAGTGATCATCGGCTACCCGATTCTCGAGGGTATCCTAATGAGCTTTCAGGAGCGATCGATGCTCCAGCCGGACAACTGGACCTGGGTCCGCTTCGAGAACTACAGTCAGTTAGTAAACGACGAGGTGTTTCGGACGGCGCTGTGGAACTCCGCGGTGTTGACCGGCGTTGCCGTTGCCTTCCAGTACCTACTGGGACTCGGGCTTGCCCTTCTGTTGATGCAGAAGGTTCCGGGCATCCAGATCTTCCGGAGCCTCACGATGGTGACGTGGGTGCTTCCGGTGATCGTCATCGTGATTATCTTCAACTGGCTGGTCCAGCCAGGCTACGGCGCAGTAAACATCATCTTCGAACGGCTTGGACTTCCGACGACCTACTGGTTCGCTGATACGCGGTGGGCAATGCCACTGGTCATCCTCATGCACGTCTGGAAGAACGTTCCGTTCTTCGCAATTGCATTGTACGCTGCAATGCAATCGATCCCACGAGATCTCTATGAAGCGGCCCAGATGGATGGTGCGAGTTCGCTCCAACAGTTTCGATATATTACGCTGCCGAACATCTCGTACGTCTCGATGATCATGATCGTGTTGCACGTGTTGTTCACGTTCAACAACTTCGACTTCGTCTGGCTGTCGACCGGCGGCGGGCCGTTGCAGACGACTGAAGTGCTGCCAACGTACATCTATCGCGAGGCGTTCGAAACTTACGCACTCGGGTACGCAGCCAGTGTTGGCGTCGTGATGATGGTGATCATGGTCACGTTCACGACCATCTACATCAAACTGGAGGACTTCAACTAATGGCGACGCAAACCGACTCCACGCAATCGAACGATGCAGACGGGACGATAGACGGCCTCATTAGGCGGTTTGATCGACATCTCGGCAACGATATGTCGATCCGCAAAGCTGCGACCGTCTACGGGTTGTTGTTCGGCTATTACACCTTCTTGCTCGTGCCTATCGTCTGGCTCATGCTCTCGTCGTTCCTGACGACATCCGGGCTCTACAGCGGCGAGTTGATTCCGTCAATCGACGAGTACACGATTGCCAACTACGAGCGCGTGCTGGGCGATGGACTCTTCCAGCAGTACTTCCTCAATTCGGTCATCGTCGCTGTCGCGACGACCCTCCTCACACTGGTCGTTGCGATCCCAGCAGCGTACTCGGTGAGTCGATTCGAGTATCCCGGACGAGACTACGTGATTCTCGGCCTCATTTCGAGTCAGATGCTTCCGCTGGTACTCGTGTTGTTGCCGCTGTTTACCATCATGTTCCGGCTGAACCTCGTTGATAGCCTGCTGGGACTGGTGATCGGCCACACTGTTGGTGCTCTCCCGTTCGCTGTCTGGCTCCTGAAAGGGTTCTTCGACGGCATTCCGGAGGCACTCGACGACGCCGCGATGATGGATGGCTGCAATCGAATCCAGATCATGTACAAGATCATCGTTCCGCTGTCGATTCCGGGAATTGCCGTAAGCGCGTTCTACGCGTTTATCGCCTCGTGGAACGACTATCTCTTCGTGTCCATCCTCTCACAATCCTCGGGCACGCGAACGCTGCCGATGGGCCTCCAGCTATTCCAGACGGCCAACCAAGTCGACTGGGGAGCAGTCACTGCAGCAGCAGTGGTGACGATGGTTCCAGTCTTGTTGCTATTCGCGTTCGTCCAGAGTTGGCTCGTTGAGGGGCTGTCGAACACCGGAACGAAAGGGTCGTAAGACAGTCTGGAAAGATAAAGGGGCACAATCCGGCCCCGATGCGTTTTGAACTCGAATAGTGGGGCCGACGATTCATCGACACAGTCGAGTGACGCCAGCTACCGACGCACGGACCAGATAGAGACACGATATCGTAGATACTCATGACCACAATCACTGACTACGAACTGTTTGAGGTACCGCCACGGTAGGTATTCCTCAAAATCACGACGAGCGACGGCACGGTTGGTTGGGGAGAGCCAGTCGTCGAAGGACGAGCCAAAACCGTCCGTACTGCCGTCGAGGAACTGATGGACAACTACCTCCTCGATGAAGACCCGTCACGGATCGAACACCACTGGCAACGCCTCTACCGCGGTGGCTTCTATCGCGGCGGGCCGATTCTTATGAGCGCCATCTCGGGAATCGACCAGGCGCTGTGGGACATCAAAGCAAAGCGGTTCGATGCGCCACTCTACGAACTACTCGGTGGCGCCGCCCGCGACCGAATCCGTGTCTACCAGTGGATCGGTGGCGACCGCCCCAGCGACGTCGGCCAGGCCGCAGTCGAAAAGGTTGACAGCGGCTTTACCGCCCTGAAAATGAACGGCACCCCGGAGATGCGACGTGTCGATTCCCCTGCAGCCGTCCAAGCGGCTCGAGACCGACTGGCCGAAGTCCGCAACGCCGTTGGTGACGATGTCGACATTGGCGTTGACTTCCATGGCCGCGTCAGCAAACCGATGGCTAAGCGACTCGTCGAGGCTCTCGAGCCCTACGAGCCGACGTTCATCGAAGAGCCAGTCCTGCCGGAACACAATGACTCGCTCCCGGAAATCGCTCAACACACGACGATCCCGATCGCGACCGGAGAGCGAATGTACTCCCGGTGGGATTTCAAATCGCTGTTCGAGCAGGGCGTCGCCGACGTGATCCAACCGGATCTCTCCCACGCTGGCGGCATTACCGAAGTCAAGAAAATTGCGAGCATGGCAGAGGCCTACGACGTTGCCGTTACGCCACACTGTCCGCTCGGCCCAATCGCACTGGCTTCGTGTATTCAGGTCGATGCCTGTACGCCGAACACGCTGATACAGGAACAGAGCCTCAATATCCACTACAATCAGACGAGCGACGTGCTCGATTATCTGGCTGATCCAACCGTTTTCGAGTACGACGACGGCTACGTCAGCCTGCCCACAGAACCCGGGTTAGGTATCGACATTGATGAGGATGTCGTCCGCGAACGAGCAACACAAGACGTTGACTGGCACAATCCGGTCTGGAGGCACGACGACGGCAGCGTCGCCGAGTGGTAAGACCGGATTCAGACCGCTTGGTAACACGATTGCACGGATTAGCAAGAAAGCGCCGACTCAAGCCAGTTCCATCCACATCGCCTCGGAGCCTCTCTCACACGTTCAGTACTCGATCCACAACAGTATGGATGCACAGAGTTTGGGAACGTCGTTGAAGGACGTTCCGCAAACAAGATATTCGGATCACCAAACGATCTGGATTTCCAGTCTCAATGACACTCGTCAAGGCCGTCACCAACGATCCATCGCCATTCGAAGCGACTCTAAAGCAATATCACGCTGACGAACACGACTCGAGACCATCCGAAGGTCGTCGACTATACTCAAAGTAGTTGCAAATTGTGAGAAACCCATTACATAGAAGGCAGGCATATAGCCAAATAATCGGTTGGGTGGCTGTTTTACTCACGTCAATATATCTGTACGAAATAGATGGTAGAGCAGAATGGAGTGGCCACTACAGGAACAGGCGAGAATCCGTCAAAACAGGGGATGCAGAACAGCGCCGCCGCTCAGGAGTCAGCGGACACGGAACGATTCTGATTAGTCGGGCGGGTCAAGACCGTAGTATTTCTTCGCTACGGTGAGAAACTGATTGGCGTCTACACACGGCTCGTATGTCGAATTTTCACCCTCAATAGCGAGTTTTACAAGCAAATCCACAAGCCGCCAGACGTTGTACAGCACGCACGCAAACACGAAATTGAAGAACCGATACGTGTGGCGTTTACTCGTCGTGCGGACACGAAACGTCTTGATTTGCTTGTAGCCATTCTCGATGCCCCAGCGGTGGCGATAGCGGCGAACCATCCGCTCAACCATGTGGGTGCGCTCAACCTCGCTATCGTTATCATCCAGCGTCACGCTGGGGTGGTTCGTTTCAAACAGCGCGTACTTCTGTGCATCCTCTTTACTCCCCACGGTCGGTTCATCTGCCTCATCTTCTCGAATTTCTTTTGTGAGAGAACGGAAACCCTGCTGAGAACCATCTTCATTTAGTTTAATACCGAGGTCACTGAGGTCATTGCGCATCTGCTCACGGATGTCTGTCCTCTCCTCTGTTTCATGACCCCCATCTTCGTTCTCCATATCGAAGTCGTTGTTCGCGCTTGATGGGAGGTACATCCGCTTGCGATTCGGACCATCTGAAACTGTTTCCTCTTCAATGTGAACCGTCTTCTCAGAGCGACAGAGCCGTGTACACGTCGCTCTTTCTGACTGGTGCTTTCGTGCGCCGTTCAGGTAGTAGACACCGTGCTTGTCGCACGCGACTTTCACGCCCGCACTATCGAACTCTCTGTCCATCATCACAAGTTCGATGTCGTCTACGAGGTCAAGCGCATTTTCCAGCAAACTATCCACGATGTCGGCTCGCTCCATCCCGCGTTTGACTGGAACCGCGTCCAGAACGAGTGGAATGTCGTACCCAATAATCTGGATAGTTGCCCACTGGTAGTACACTTCACCGTCTTTGTAGCCGAGAATCCAATCCTCAGAGATATTGTTGTCCTCGTCCCGCTTGACTTTGCCTGTCCACGGATTTCCCTTTGTGATGTCGATTGCAGCCCAGAGTTTGCCGACGAGTTCGGAGTTGTGACGGGCGCGGGAGATTAGCATCCGAGTGGTTTCATGGAGCATCGAGCGCGTTTCCTCGACAGTGAGTTTGCCTATCTGATAGCGGTGGTTCGACGCGCTCGGCGTGCGGTCGCGCTGGGAGTCAATGTAGAAAGAGTGCTGACCACTCTGGGCGTACATATTCTCGCGCATACCCATGTACGCATGTTGTTCCCAGAACGCGTTCTCATGAATCACGCTGTTTTCGGCCCGTTTCAGGTAGAACGTATCCGTGACGAACGGTTTGGCCTGTTGCCAGACTTCCTTGGTCTTCTCCGCGACAAGCCGCTGTTTACTCCGCTTTGTGGTGATATTGTGTTCCTCAGGCCGAAAAATGGGGTCAGGAGCAGGAATGCCTTGTTCGCGGGCAAAGGAGAGGGCTTCCTCAGTGGCTACTCGAACGAATTCACGCTGTACGTCGGTGAATTCCTTGTTCCACATTTCCCAGAGCCGTGACTGGCTCGGCGCTCCACTCATATCTTGGTCGTGTTCAACGGGGAATCCAAAGTCGCGGCAGACGGTAGGGAAGACTTTGAGAAAATGGCGAAGATGGGTTTCTTGGCAGTCCCATGCGAGCCGAAGCATGTGTGATTTCACCCACGCATGAAATGACGTGGTGTTCCGATGCCAGCCAGCACGGGTATCATTGAGAGTTCCGTTGCGGAAGAAGGAATTTCGTAGAACTTCGACAAAATCAGGATTCTCGGCGTAGTGGGTCTGGAAGTGGATGCTTCCGTTGTAAGTCTCGTCGTTGACGGTAAATGTGAAGTACCTATCGTGGTCGAACGGGGATTGAGTAGGTTGAGTTACCGACACTACTCGATAAGACGAGAAACACCTTCTAAAAAGTATGTATTTTGATTGAATGGACACGCAGGGTGACTGCTACATATAGGGATTCACGTATCAATGGATGCGCTGCTAATCCTCTTGCTTAACTCTTGCTTAACTAGGGTTCGCACCTCATCATCAGGGAGCAATTCAACTTGAGCAAACGAGCGGCGGTCCCCGCTTGGTGTTGGAATCTCATGCGTGTCGTCCCAGATAAGTTCCTCATCCACATAGACCCTAATAGTCAGTTCCCCTTCAGAGTCAAAGCGTCTCACCTCCCAATTTTCACTCGGTCCAATCGTTTGTGGCCCGTATTCGGTTTCCTCTCCCCCAAACTCCATTTCAACGAAAACTTCGTGGTCTGTCTCTCTCCCATTTGCAATTTGGACGAGATGGTCAGGTGTGTCTGAATCGCTCAATAGCCCTGTACAACCAGCGACTAAAGCAATGCTTCCAGTCCCCGTTCCTGTGAGGAATGTACGTCGGTTCATAACAGTATGTAAGGATTAGCTAGGTAAATGCTTTCCCCAAGTCAAATCGCATTCTCCTCGTTCAACATATCTATATCAACACCACTTCATATCGATATGAACACCCGTGTTAGGTTCGCAGGTTTACTGAGCAATTCAACCGATTATCCGTGACATGCCTGCCTTCTGGGATTACAGAGAGTATATAGCGATAAGAAGTGTATAGGTCAGAGACCGCAAGAAGAGAGGTGATATCCGGACGACACAAACAGGTTATTCGTCGTCAAACACTGTTGTGTTGTCCGCAGCCAGTTCACTCACTTCAATATGAGAGTACATCTCCAAGGTCGTCTGCGGATCCGCATTCGCAGCGTTCGCTGTGCTGCAGCAGCCCCACGCTCTCGATACAGCGTCTCGCCAACCCCACGGCGGGCACCATGCAGCGTGAGATACGCATCCGCCTCGAGGTCAAGAATCGAAGCCTCTCTGAAAGCCGTTTCAACAGCGTTCGCACACTGGACGTGCTCATTGACGGCGGTTCGATCCCCTTCTCGAGCATGAACTGCCACGGCCAGTATCCGGTTTCGCATATCCAGCGGCGTCAGTCCGTTCATACAGCGACGACGGGCATCACGAAGGGAAGACCAGCCACCCTCCGTAATGGATCAATGAACGTCCGGAGAGGGTCGAGCAGGACAACCGCCTGTTCGGACAGCGATATCTGTTCGAGTTGTTGATTTCACTCTCGCACCTCGTCGATTGACTTGGCAATGTCCTCCGCTTTGATATCCGAATACGCCTCGTGAGTCGTTTCTATCGACGAGTGCCGCAGCGCCGATTGGGCTAGCTCCGAGTGGCCTTGTTTGTACAACTCAGCACCCAGTGCTCGCCGTGCGCCATGTGGTTGGAGATAGTCAGCGTCGCCGGTGAGTTCAATCCCAGCCTCGGCAGTCAACTGTTTGAGGATCTGTCGACCGGCCTCTTTGGTGATCGACGACGGGGCAATCCGTTGCTCACGACAGACGGCGTCGATATCGGTTCCGGTCGGAGGTCGTTCGCCCGTCGCCGTTTCAACAGCGTCGTACTTGCTCGCAGCGTGGTCGGTCGGGAACAGCGGCCACTCGTCAGTCGGTGGGTCTTGAACCCGCTGTAGGCGCTCGAGGGCATCTTGTGCATCTCTGGTCAGTCCGACGGTCTCGTACTCGCGGGACTTTCCGAAGACTTCGAGTCGGCCGTTCGCGAGATCGACGTCTCCCCACTGAAGCCCGTCACGGGCATCGTCGTTCGGGTCGCGAAAGAGTTCGGCCCCACGCAACCCGAGTTCGGCGAGCAACACGACAATTGTCCGGTCGCGGTAGGCCCGCTCGAGTGGTGTATCAATCGTCTCGTCACGTGCCATACGGACGCGTTCGTCGGCGTACTCGAGTAACCGCTTCCGTTGGTCGGGTTCCCAGAACTGGGTGTCCCGTGTCGGCGTATCTTCGGGAAGGAACTCTTCGGCGGCTTCAGTGTCGGCAGGATTCGTGTCGAGTTTCCCATCCCGAACGCAAAACGAGAGGAACGCGCGAATATACCGGAAGTACGTATTCGCTGTCGAACCCGCAATGTCGCCATCAATGGATGCACTTCGCAACTCGAGACCGTAGTCACGAAGGTCGTCGGTGGTCAGCTCATCGACGCGTTCGATGCCCTGGTTCTCGCAGTACGTGGCGAAGGCAGTGAGCGGCGATTGCATCGTCGCGCGGCTGCCGCCAGCCTCGAGTTTCTTATTCAAGTAGCGGTCAACCGCTTGGTGGACACTCGAGTGGTGGGTGTTGGAGGCGTCAGAACCGGCCGTAACCTCAGAATTTCGTTCAGGCACGATTGTCACTGTGGGGTACAGCGTCGGCCCTATTGAAACTACTTGGTTAAACTGCTCTTTAACCAAGTAAAGACCATATCGGCTCTCGCGGGTGTTTGTGATGTTCACAGGCCTTCTACTCTCAAAGTCAAAGACTATAAACCATATTTAGCCATATAGAATAGGTATGCTGAAGGCGCCACAATTTCGGGAGCTCGGTTTCTACAAGTCACATGCAATTAGACCCCTTACTACTGGCATAGGCCAATATGGACAATGACCGCCGAGCCAGCTGAAGTCACTTACACAATCTTTGCCATTCAGAACCACCTCAAGAAAAATTCCGTGCCGATATGAATGGGTTACTTTCTATCGTACAAGTGGCATTTTGCCAGCCGTGACGTTTGTGTGTCTGAGTCAACCCGGGTACACAGTGATGGCTTATTTGAACGACACTCATCCATCACTTCGGGGCACCTAGTATGGAATCGACATCCACTGGGAGGGTTGATCGGCGACGGAAGGTCTTCGTTGATTACGTTCTCTCTGTCGACCGACTTCGATGCGTCCGGGAGCGCAACAGAATTCAGAAGCGCTTGAGAATACGGATGCATCGGGTTTTCGAACAGTTTATCGACTGGGGCGTTCTCAACGATTTCACCAAGATACATTACAGCGACCTCGTCACAGACGTGTCTAACAACGTTGAGATCGTGGCTGATAAACACGAGCGTAAGATCATACTCTGTTTTGATTTGTTCAATAAGCTGTAAAATCTGGGCCTGAACACTGACATCGAGCGCGGAGACAGGTTCGTCGAGAACGATGAAGTCAGGATTGACCGACAGTGCCCTGGCAATGCCGATTCGTTGCTGTTGGCCCCCAGAGAATTCGTGTGGATATCGGTTGACGTGATTACCCGCTAACCCAACATCCTCGAGTAACGTCCGTGCGATTTCCTCTGCCTCGTCGCCGGCCGCGATGTTGTGGAACTCGATAGGGTTCGTGAGGATCTCTCCGACAGTCTGTCTCGGGTTGAGACTGCTGCGTGGATTTTGAAACACCATTTGCATGTTCCGGCGACGCGATCGCAACTGTCGCTGGCTCAGATCGGTGATTTCCTCACCGTCAAAGTAGATGCTCCCTTCGGTGGGCGACAACAATCTGAGTAGACATCGACCGAGCGTACTCTTCCCGCACCCACTCTCTCCAACCAATCCAAGCGTTTGCCCTCTCTCGACGGTCAAATCGACGCCATCAACGGCGTGTACGGCCTCTCTCGAGAGGTAGCGAGAGAAGAAATCAGAATTCACTGGAAAGTGCTTCTTTAGCCCTTCCGTCTGTACGAGTGTCATTCTTCCACCCCCGGTTCCGGTCTTTTACTATTGGTGTCATCCAAGAGATAACACGCGGCGTGCGTCTCTTGACGCTCGTACATCGGTGGATGGTCGTCGTAGCATCGTTCGTGCGCCTCCGGGCAACGATCAGCGAATCGGCAGCCCTGAGGCATGTTGTGTGGACTCGGAATCGATCCGTCGATCGCAAATAGCTCTTTTTCGGGCATATCGTATCGCGGTACTGACTCGAGGAGAGCGCGCGTGTACGGGTGTTGTGGATTTTCGAGAAGATCCTCGGTTGGCCCCTCCTCCATAATTTTCCCAGCGTACATCACGACGACACGATCACAGAGTTCGGAGACGATTGAGAGATCATGTGTGATCCACAAAACAGAGATACCAAGATCGTCAACGAGTTCTCGAAACATCAAAAGAATTCGGCTCTCAACAGTGACGTCCAGGGCAGTTGTCGGTTCATCAGCGAGTATCAGTTCCGGCTCACAGAGGACAGCCATTGCGATCATCGCGCGCTGTAACATCCCACCCGAGAACTGGTGTGGGTACTCGTCATATCGCGTTTCGGGACTTGGAATGCCGACGCGGTCGAGCGCTTCGACAACGCGTTCACGGTACGCTGAGGAGTGATCCCGTCCGAGGATTCGCATAAGTGGATGAACGGATCCCGATTCGTGGGTTCGGAGGACATCGTGAAGTTGACGACCGATCGTCTGTGTCGGATTAAACGCATCCTGTGGATCCTGAAATATCATTGAGATCCGATTTCCTCGAATCGAGCGGAGTTCGGATTTGTCGGCGGCCAGGATATCTGTCTCGTTGAAGGTAATTTCGCCATCGGCGATTTCACCTGGTGAGTTGATTAGCCGCATAATTGAGCGTGCGGTAACGCTTTTTCCGCTGCCGCTTTCGCCGACGAGACCAACAATATCACCGGCTTCGATGTTCAGGTCAACGCCATCGACGGCGTGGACGGTTCCTTCTGATGTGTCGAACCGCGTGTGTAGGTCAGTAACTTCGAGTAGACTCATCGTTTGTTCCCTCCAAGACGGCCTTTGGCCGGGTGCTTCTCATTGCTATGTGTGCTGCTAAGGATCGTGATAGCCACGTCGCAGTCGCGGGTGCTCGTCCGGTCATATCATCCCACCTCCTCCGCTTCCTTCTTCGGGATCTAATGCATCGCGTAAGCTGTCACCAAGGATGTTGAACGAGAAAACGGTGATCGCTATAGAGACCCCGGGGAACAGCGAAAACCACCAGGCGATGGTCATGTAGTCGCGGGCCTGTGAGAGCATCATTCCCCACGAAGGCGTAATTGGTGACACGCCGACACCGAGGAATGACAGCGACGCTTCCGCGATGATAGCCAGTGCGAGGCTGAACGTAAACTGTACCGTAATCGACGTCAGGCAATTTGGAAGCAGCTCACGAATCATTATCCGACGGTCTGGATATCCGATAACACGAGCCGCATCGACGTATTCTTCGGACTTTTCCGAGAGGAACTCGCTTCGGGCAACTCGTGCGAAGATCGGTGTATAAACGATCGTGATCGCAATGATAACGTTGGTGATTCCGCGTCCAAACACTGCGAGCAGACCGATCGCCAACAAAATCGCTGGAAACGCGAGCAGAACGTCCATCGCACGCATCCCGATCATATCCGTCAAGTTCCCGTAGTAGGCAGTCACAGCCCCGATCAGGATCCCGAACACTGCCGCCGTCGTGACCGCGGTCACACCGACGAAGATGCTCGTACGAGTACCATAGATAACACGAGCCATGACGTCTCTCCCCTGGTGATCGGTCCCCATTGGGTATTCGACGCTAGGGCCAAGCAACCGAGCCTCGCGGTTCGTCGCGTACGGATCGTTCAACAGCGCCGTGATCAATCGCCGTTCGAGAAGGAATTGATCAACCGCTGAGAAAATAGCGACGGCAAAGACGAGTGCGATAACGCTGCCACCAACCATCGCGAGTGGGTCCGCCAAGATCTGGCGTAGAACCCGCTGCTTCGTCGTGACGTGAGCCTGTTGTTCAATTTTGTCCGCCTGTTCAGTTGCGTCAGCTACATCGTTCGTTTCAGTCGTCATTGGCCACCTCCATCGTACTGGATTCGCGGGTCAAGGTACGCATAGAGGATATCCACCAGAATGTTCGCCGCTACGAACGCAACGGCGACGAACAGGATAACACCCTGAACGATCGGGAAATCCTGTGCGTAGATTGCATTGATCGCGAGTTGTCCGACCCCCGGAATGCTAAACACAGTCTCGATGATGATGCTTCCACCGATCAGATACCCGAGTTGCAGGCCGATTACGGTGATTGTCGGCAGCACTGCATTTTTCAGGATATGGACGTACATGATCTCAGACTCCGCGATTCCGTACGCCCGAGAGGTCTGAACGTACCCTTTATTCATTTCGTCGGTGATCCCACCGCGAAGGATGCGCATGACGAGCGCTGCTAACGCTGTTCCGATAGCTATCGCTGGCAACAGTGTCGACAGGAGCCCATCGATTACATCATCCGTAATCAGCGTCATCCCAACGAGGGGGAAAATACTGATCGGAACGGCGACAAACAGGATGAGGATGATGCCCAACCAGAAGTTAGGAATACTAATCCCAAGCAGAGCTGCAAGTCGGCTCCCACTATCGATTCGCCCCTGTTTGTGCGTCGCTGAAAGGATTCCCAGAGGGAACGCCAGTGCCAACGAGATAACCATGCTAACTCCTGCTAACTGAAGCGTATACGGGATTCGATCCATGATCTGCTCTGAAACGGGCTGGCGTGTGGATATTGACTGGCCGAGGTCGCCCTGAACAGCATCGGTGACAAACGTTCCGAACTGCACATAGAGTGGGTCGTTAAGACCGAGTTCTTCCCGAGTTTGGTCAATCTGCTCGGGCGTCGCTGCCTCGCCAAGCATGAGTTGGACCGGATCGCCCGGTGCGAGGTGGACGAGCATGAACGCAACTAACGCTGCACCCAGTAGGACGGGAATCGCCCAAAGTAGTCGCTTAACTACGTACTTCAATATTCCAGACATGGTTCGAGTACATCATACAGATATTATTATTCGAGCGTCATATCGTGATACATCGGCGTCATCGTGATCGGGTGCTGCCGGTAGTTTTGTACCCGTTCATTGACACCGCGAACCTCGTCGTATGTCATGATAGGCTGACAACCGTAGGTTTCCATCGCCCGAATTTGGACTTCTTCGTAAATCTCTGTCGGATCTTCGACCGTTGTCGCCTCTTCCAGCAGAGTGTCGATTTCCGGATCATCGAGGAATATCCGATTCCCACCACCGATGTTATCGGAGTGCCAGAAGAAATTCGCGATGCCCGCTTCCGCCCAACCAATCGTGGCGTAAAAGACGTTGTGCACGCCTTCGGATCCCTGGGAGTACGCCGTCCCGTACTCGAGGGCGTTGAGATCCGCGTTCACACCGACATCAGCGAACATTGAAACCATTTCCTCGGACAGTTGCAAGACCGGTGCAGGCGTGTTGACCGAGAGGAGATCCAAACGCAACTCTTCTCCATCTCGTTCCCTGAACTCGCCGCCAGTGTCCTCCCATCCAGCGTTTTCAAGGAGTTCACGGGACCGATCCGGATCGAACTCGAGCGGTACTTCCTCCCGAACCGTATCGCCGGCCCAATACTCGACATTTTCAGAGAACGGAACCCAATTTTCCTGTCCAAGACCGTAGAAAATATCGTTGATAATTCGATCTTTATCGATAGCGTGAGCGAGTGCTTGACGCACCTCGATCTCGTCGGTTGGCTCGCGATCCATATTAAAGACCACGTACCCTGCGGTTTCCCCGACCTGCCGCTCAATCCGCGTTCCGTCAGCGTTCTCGATTGTGTCGCGCTCGCGATGAGGGAAGTCACGACTGTATAGCACATCCGCGTTCCCCTGGATTAGTTCTTGGACCAGCGGTGTCTCCTCCGCGATCGTTCGGAACGTGATCTTTTCGGGCAGGGGCGCGTCTTCCGATTCGACCTCTGGGAGCGGTGGGACTGCCCAGTCGTCGTTTCGGACCAGAGTAATATGGTCGTCGCGAACCCATTCATCGAACTCGTACGGTCCAGTTCCGATGGGATTCGCGCTAAACCCGTCCTCGTCCGCTTCGACCGGTCCCTTCGGAATAACGTCAAAGAAGCCGTCGTTCGCCCCGGCATAGTAGTTTTCCCAAGGGAAGTATGGGTCATCGAAGACGAATGTGACCTGGTGATCGTCGATGATCTCGACATCCTCAAGGGGGCCAAACGCCCACGACCAGCCGGATATGTCGGCGCCACGAGTATAGGTGAATTCGACGTCTTCTGCAGTGAATTCGGAACCGTCGTGCCAAGTGACTCCGTCACGAAGTTCGACTGTCCACTCTGTTCCGTCATCGTTGTACTCCCAATCAGTCGCGAGTCCAGGCTGCATATTCCCATCAAAATCAATTTTCAGCAAGGAATCATACAACCATGTCATGACCATACTCGAGTACGCGAGCGTCGTACGGTGGGGATCTAGCATGTCGGAATCCCCTGCCCGGAGAACGGTCAGTTCGTTCGGCATCTCCTCGTCGTCCGATCCGAGACAACCTGCAAGCGAAGATCCGAGCATCACGGCACCGCCACCGGCCGCAAGACGGCTCATGAACTCTCTGCGATCAGTTCCTGCTTCGTCGAAGTCCGCCGCCGATTTCAGAATTGTATACTTATCTCCGGGCGTCATTGACTAACACAACACCCACAACTCAGTACCAGTATATATAATTTTTTGTTCGGGCACCAGAATGAGTAATCAGAAACCAAACGTCAACACAATCGTGTAAAAGATTTGCTGATCAGTAGTTATTTATTCAACTTGCAACTCATTACCAGATGATGGCCGACATTGATGCCAACACCTGGCAGACTGGCTTTGCACCCGGAACGTTCTCGATTGCCGCAACCGATCCTGAAACCTCCCAGACGGGAGTCGCAGTGACGACAGGTACAGCTGGCGTCGGTGCAGTGTGTCCGTACGTGAGTGATCGGGCCGCGGTCGTAACCCAGTCGTTCACAAAGACCTCTCACGGCGCTAATGCGCTCGAATTCGTTGATCGCGGTATCCCGCTTGACGCAGCATGTGAAGTGTTGCTCGACGCCGACGAATACGCCAGTTATCGACAACTCCACGGGATCCAGACCGACGGCACGACGTTCGTCCACACCGGAGACGACTGCGTTTCATGGAACGGTGGCTGTTCACAAGAAACACACACAGTCGCAGGAAACATGCTCGCCGGCGAGGCAGTTCTCGATGCGGTTACCGAAGCCTTCGTTGACGCGGACGGAAAATTGGTTGATCGGCTGGTGACTGCTCTCGAAGCGGGCCAGGAAGCCGGTGGCGACAAACGTGGAAAGGTAAGTGCGGCTCTGCTGGTCCACGCGCCGGTCCCCCAGCGATACCACAATCTCCGAGTCGACCTGTCCGACGACCCCGTTACCGATCTTCGTGAACTGCTCGAGCACACAAAGCGAGTCACCGATGAACTACCGGGGCGTCTCGCCGAGCAACTGGGTACATATCCGGAAGAGATGCTCGATTCGGAGATCAAGTACTGACGATTGTCGCGATCGCCAGTGCGGACTCGTCCGATCCGCCATTCAGTCGCCGTCGAGCGAGCGGATCGAAGCAGCGAGAACGGCTACCCCAAGTTCGAGGGCGGTTTCGTCAATATCGAAGTGCGAATTATGATGGCCAGCGACATTGCTTGCTCCGATACCGAGATACGTTGCTACACCACCGCTGTTCTGGACTCGTCTGATGAGATATGAAGCGTCTTCGCTCGCAGCAAACGTCTGGCGCCGGGTGATCCGATCGACGGTAGGAACATCAGCCGCGGCGGTCGCAACCAGGTCGATGAGTTCGTCGTCGGCGGTAAACGTTGTCGTTTCACCGTACCGGTCGGTCTCCACGTCAACCGAGTGCATTGCGCCAGCATGACGAACGGTGCGTTCGGCTCGCTCCAGCATATATTCCTTGAGGTCGATGCTACCTCCACGGACTTCGATTCGCATCGTGGCTGCGTCGGAAACTACACTCTGTGGGTTTGGTGATTCAACATGCCCAATATTGATCCGCGTGACGCCGTCGCTGTGGCGAGGGATGGCATAGAGGTTCTGGATCGCGGCCGAAAGTGCCTGGAGTGCATTCCGCCCGTCTTCTGGTGCTTTTCCTGCATGACTTGACTCGCCGGAAAAAGTCACATCGAGTTTCGCATTTGGTTGGGGATGCTCGTAACCCGCGATGATCGTCCCGGTTTCGTTCCCCAATCCGAGATGTAACGCAAAGAAGTACTCCACATCATCCAGGTGTCCTGACCGAGACATCGGCTTTCCGCCGCGTCCTCCTTCCTCTGCCGGCTGAAAGAACAGTTTAAGCGTTCCATCGAATCCTCCTTCCTCGTCGATTGCGCGCGCAAGTCCAAGGCCGATAGATGTGTGACCGTCGTGGCCACACGCGTGCATCGTGTTCGAATACTCGCTCGCAAACCCGAGTCGAGCGGGTCTGTGGTCGTCGTCGGACGCTTCCCGAATCTCAAGAGCGTCGATATCGATCCGAACCCCAACCGTCGGTCCTGCCGATCCGTACCGTTTTTCGGCGACAAGTCCGGTAATGCCGTCCATTTGGTCGAGGTAGCATGCTGGTGCCCCGTTCCTGCGTGCCCGCTTTCGTGCTGCCGATATTTCGTCAGCGGGTGGAACACCAAGACGAGCCGTCTCGTCAAGCGCTTCGCCTCCAAAAAACAGGTCAAACCCGCGCTCATCGAGTTCTTCGGCAAGGAGTGCGGTTGTCCGAAACTCCTTCCAACCGCTTTCAGGATATCTGTGCAGGTCCCGACGGATCTCTGTGAGAGACAAGCTATCGAGTTGGCCCATAGCGATTGCAGGGTGAACCGTAGGTATAATACTATGGATAACCATATGTTCAGTTACATATGTGGCCAAAGACGGTACAGTCAAGTAGACCGTGGTAATTGTGGACGAGTGTAATATCATGCAGGTTCAGCGGCGACGCCTTCGAGAGGACCTCCTCACCAATGCCACGTTCGGCGCGGTGAACGTCGAAGAGGGCCATGGAAGAACGGTACTGACCGGAACTGACGCCGACCGACGCGCTCGCGAGTACTTCGTTGATCGCCTCGAAGAGCGCAACCTGGAGGTTCGCGTCGACCCTGTCGGGAACATCGCTGGTCGTTGGGTCCCCGATAGTGCGGATCCGATGACGGCACCAGTCGCACTCGGTAGCCACCTTGATTCCGTCCCAAACGGTGGAATCTTCGACGGACCACTCGGCGTGTACGCAGCTCTCGAGAGCGTACGTGCGCTGCAGGACGCCGAAGTGCCGCTGGAACGTCCCATCGACGTCGTCTGCTTTACCGGAGAAGAAGGGCAGCGATTCGATTACGGTGCACTCGGCTCGGCCGTCGCAGTGGGCGACGTCTCAACCGAGTGGGCCCTCACTCGCGAAGACGATGAGGGAGTATCACTCGAAGAGGCGCTCCAACGAATCGGCTTTTCTGGGTCTGACACGATCAACCCGGAAACCTGGGATTCATGGCTCGAACTCCATATTGAGCAGGCTGAGACGCTCATCAACAAAGGCGCCCAAGCTGGGATCATTTCAGCAATCACTGGAATCACGCGCTGCGAAGCATCCATCGAAGGCGAAGCGAACCACGCGGGAACGACGTCTATGAGAGACCGAACAGATGCCCTCACCGCAGCAAGTGAGTTTGTGCTCGACATCGAGCGAGCAGCCTCCGAGCGTTTAGCCGTGGACTCTTCGGCACCCGTTGCGACTGTTGGCCATTCCGTCGTCTCACCGAACGCACCAAACGTTGTTCCCGGAGCCGTCACGCTGACGGTCGATGTTCGGGACACCAACTACAGCACAATGGAGTATCTCGTCGACAGAGCAAAGACGAGTCTTGCCCGACTCGAGTCCGAACGTGGCGTCAAAACCTCGTTTAACCGGTCCGCAGATCGACCGCCGCAAACGATGAACGAGCGATGTCGAATCGCGCTTCAAGACGCCGCTACGAATCACGACATACCAGTGGTTGAACTTGAGTCGAGAGCTGCCCACGATACCATGCGCGTCGCCAAAGTCACCGATGCTAGCATGCTATTTGCCCCCTCCCACGATGGACTCTCTCATACACCACTGGAATGGACGGACTGGGATGATTGTGTAGCTGCGACACAGATCCTCACGGGCGCCATCGAGACGCTAGCCGAAGCAGAGTAGTTTCCGCCTGAACGGGCTGGATATGCTGATACTGTTCTCATTAGTTATCCTGGAATCCCGGTGGTGCTCGAGAGGTGCAACGGATACATATCCGATAAGACGGACCACCCTAAATAGTACAGCGTCAGCACCCTATACTGCCCATCCCACGGTCACAACCGATAGAGGTTGTAGCGTTGTCTCTCTGAGACAAACGTGGGTTCCGATTACCAGCACCTGAGTGGAGGTAGTGGATCCGAAGAAATGAAACGGTGAATTTTGCTCCATAGGAAAACAGCTATGTGTTGGCTAGCTAGATCACGCCATAGATGAATGCAGACAAACCCTCTTCCCGTACTTTGTCGACGGTATCGACAACGTTTCGAATTATCGATGCGCTCGAACGGCTCGATGAGGCGACGGCTGTCGAGTTGATGTCTGATCTGGATCTTTCGAAGAGCGCGGTGTACAATCATCTTACAACGCTCAAGCAGCATGGCTACATTGTCCAAGAGGAAGATCGTTATTCTCTCAGTCTGGAATTTTTACGTTTGGGAGAGTTTGTACGAAATAAGAATCGAGTATATGTGACCGCGCGACCGCGACTTGTCGAACTAGCTGAAAACACGGGTGAGTACACCCATCTCTCGACTGAAGAACACGGTCGGTTAATCCATATCTGGAAGGTGAAAGGCGAACACGCGGTTGGGCAACGATTTCAGAAAAACAAGATGCAGGAGACGGATCGACTTCATTACACTGCGACTGGAAAAGCGATTCTCGCCCACCTCCCGGAGACCCGACGAGAAGAAATTATCCAGCAAAGTGACTTAGTTCGTAAAACCGAGAATACGATCACCGCGCCAGACGCCCTCCGGGAGGAACTCGAAACGATTCGGTCAGAGGGGTATGCGTACAACAACGAAGAGCAAATTGAGGGGCTACGCGCGGTCGGAGCACCGATCCGTGACAAAAGTGGACGCGTGCTCGGTGCGATCAGTATTTCCGGACCCACTAGCCGGATCAAAGGAGACGAGTTCCGCAAACACGTCCCGGAAGCCATTACACGGACGGCGAATATCATCGAAGTCGATCTCAATATGGACTCTCGCTAACGAGAGTGAGCAGCCGATTCCGTATAATCGATCCCGTAGATCGTGGCATTCGATCCGACGCTGGCTGCCACCGAGATACCATGGTGAAGGATCTGCAATTGTCTCTGTGGAACAACGCAACGCTCGGGCTAGACAATATCATCAACACCAAATTTACAGACGTACACTCGTATATCAAATATAGTTTATCTGGGCCACAAGCATCGTGTTTAGTTACGCGAATTCCACCAGACGGCGAAGGCTTGTAACCACGTTTCGGCGGTTGATGGATCGACGTGGCCGAAGCTATTACTGAACAAGGAGGTTCGTCGTTTTACCTCTCGAAAGACACGTTCGATAGCGTTCCAATTTCCGTGTCGTTCGAGTCGAAATCGGAGCCCGATTCGCTGGAGTGCTGTCGCTAGATGATGGGCATGATCGACGAGAAACACGGCGTCATCGACGTCGTGTTTCTCACAAAGTTCTTGCAGGAACCGCTGTGTTAATGCCGTCGTAGTCGTTGTAAACAGCCTTGCGTGCAGGAAATCGTTTGTGTCGGGATCGACCGCAGCATACAGCCAGAACTGTTGGCCGTTGATTCGGATCACCGTCTTGTCGAGCGCAACGTGATCCGGACTCGCGTTGCTGGCTGGCTGTAGATCTGCTTTCTGTACCCAGTCGTGAACAGCTTTCCGCGACCGTTCGACACCGAACTTCTCTAATTCTCGAACGGTATTCGAAGGCGATAATCCCGCAAGATGTAGCCGAATACCGAGCTTCATCAGCTGGCGCGGTGTCCGCTCTCGCTCCACAAAGTCTAATTCAATCCAGTCGCTACGACCACTGAGACGAACGGTTTTCGCCATAGACCAGCTGAAAATCACCTCGTCTCATCCTTCAGCGTTAACTAAACACGACCGTCGTCGCCGAGCCGGTCCTCAAGTTCGCGACGGGCGTCTTTCTCTGCTCCATTGGTGTCGCTATAGAGCAAGAGCTGGTGCGACCTACGCGCCCTTCTTTTAGCGAGTTACGTCGGACAAGCCGGGGAGTATCCTCTGTGATTTTGTTTTCTACGTCCCCGTTCAGTAACGCCTCGCCAAACTTCGACAGTTCATCATGGTCCACCGTGGCTAGTGCATTGGCTAATTCTGGAGTGGTATCGGTCGGATCATGTGGGGGCGAACAGTGGAGATTCAGTTCCGTATAATCGCCACCTCGAGTAGAGTTGTATCCATATCCATGCATGAGTAGCGCCGTCAACTCCTGTTCGAACTGAATCATGCGCGTCTTGGGTCACCCTCCGACGAGAACATAGTCAGAGGGGGGATTCCTGGCAACCCAGTCCACTTGCGGCGAGCCATAGTGCTCGTACTCTCCGCGAGATTTTGCATAAAGAGCCGTCGTTTGCTGAATATCACTGGTCATCGGTGAACTACACCAGCCGATTCAGATATAACGGTCTCAAATCGAGCTAACTTCTCTCTGATCTCGTTTGTAGCGGTGGTAGATCCCGAAAACGTGTTGTTGCGAATGCCGGTGAAAACGTTCACGGAGACGCGACAATCTCTGTCGAAAACGGGTCATGACTGGTCGAAAAGGCTGCCCGGCACCGCCTAGTTAGCGTGGTTTGAGAAGTGAGCAGGTCGTAGAGTTGGTTTGATCATGCAGTTCGCAGACCTGCTCAGCGAGTCATACGCGGCGGAATTTGATGAAGTTTGGGAGCGTGAGCGGACGGCGCCACCCGCCAGGGTGTTCGCCGTCCGTCTCCACGCGACTGGATGTTCGCTTCGTGAGACAACAACTATTCTCGCTGAATTAGGCGTTGAACGCTCTTATGGGGCAGTTTGGAATTGGGTACGTCGGCTGGCTAACAGCGTTCCCGACCCGCGAGAGTTTTGCCCTCGGCGGGTCAGCCTCCATATCCGCGGCAATCTCGAGCATTGTCGGGATCGCCCGCAGGCCCCTGAAAATGCCACCCGGGCCGAGCGTATCGCCGATTGCCTGTTCGACACCGTAACGCTCGGGAATGCGAATTTCGTTCTCGAACGGCTCCGTCCTGCCGACGTTGATCATGTTGAGGACGTAATCGGCTCCCTCGAGTGCATCGCGTCGGTCTGTCGTTGACTCGATGGTTGCCCCAACATCGCCGTTTTCGACCATCGCCTCAGCGACGGCAGTCGTCTGTGCCAATCGCTGCTCGTTGATATCCATGAGCGCGAGTGTACAGTCCACGAGTGCCTCGAACGAGAGAATATCGCCAACAAGATTCTTGGCGAAGACCATACTTCCGGCCCCGATAAACGTGATTTTAGGCAATAATATTCAACTATCGTCGATTGTCATAAAAGTAGTGCCACTTGGTATCAGTTCAATTCAAATAACCGGTCAAACTGAGAGACGATGTGGGCATCCGATTTCTCCACTGTGACGTGTGGAAATAACCAGTGTCTATATATAAGATATTGTGGTATCGTTGGGTATGGGTGACACGTCAGTAGACCGAATTAAAATCGTTGTGGTCGATGATGATCCGGCATTTCTCGATCGGATTGAGACTGGCCTCACCCACCATTCGGATAGCTTCTCGATACAGATGGCAACCAGTTTCGAGCAGGCAATACCTGTCATCAAGGACACCCCGGCCGACTGTGTCCTCAGTACCAATACGCTGGACAGCACGACTGGACTCGAGTTATTGCGGACTGTCCGAACCCACAATCTAGATATCCCGTTTTTTCTACTGACACGCGCGGATAGCACCGATCTCGAAACAGAATCGATTCGCGCTGGTGTCACCGAGTATCTGCATATAGACACCAAGACGCTTCAGTATTCAGTGCTTTCCAACCGAATCCAACACGCCGTCGAAACCTACCAAGCGGAAAAACGCATTACTGAACTCGAGCGCCGGTACGAACTCGCGACACGCGCGTCGACAGATGCATTCTTTACATACAACGTCTCCACGGAGACACTACAGCTCGAAACTGGGTTCGAAGAGTTCGGCTATCACCAAACACAGGTCACAACAGGCCTCGAGTGGTGGCTCGAGCGAGTTCATCCAGATGATCGCGAGACCATCCGTGACCAGACCGATGCGATGTTGGCTTGTGATCCAGCCATCTTTGAAACGCTCGAGGACGACCATGGATACGTCTCCGAGCAGTGTCGCTGGCAGCGCCAGGATGGGTCGTATATCGACTGTCTGTGGCGTGGCAGACTCGTACTCGAAGGGAATACACCAACGGTGATGGTCGGTGCAATAACCGACATCTCTGAGCGGAAAGACCGAGAACAAGTCCTCACTGCACTCAACAACGTTGCGGTCGATCTCGATACGTATGAGACGGTCGAAGGAATCTGTAAACGGAGTATCGACGCCAGTAAGGAACTTCTTCAGTTCGATCTCAGTGTGATCGACATCGAAGAGGATGGCATGCTTTCGAAAGCAGCAATTTCCGAAGACATCCCGGAGGTGCATGCAATTACAATGCCAGTCGATGAAGGAATTGCTGGAAAAACGTACCGAACTGGCGACTCAATCCTCGTTGACGACATTTCAGCGCATCCAGAGGCAAAGCCAGAGGGGCCGTATCACTCAGCGATTAGTATTCCAATTGGATCTCACGGAGTATTTCAGGCGGTTTCAGAAGATCCTAACGCATTCGATAAAACCGATCTCGAACTCGGTGAACTCCTCATCAGTCACACGACAAGTGCACTGGACCGACTTGAGCGTGAGCAGCAGTTACGACATCAAAACAACCGTCTCGAAGAGTTTACCCGAATCGTTTCCCATGACCTTCGAAATCCGCTCAACGTGGCGGAAGGCCACCTGCAACTCGCACAGGAAAATTATGACTCTCATTCACTGACAGAGGCTGAACAGGCACTCTCACGAATGAAGTCAATTGTCGACGAAACGCTAACGCTGGCCCGCAATGGACAGCTCGTCGATAAGCTCACAGACGTCTGCCTTGACGAACTCAGTCGAGAATGCTGGCACACCGTAGACACCGAGGCTGCAACACTCGAGATCCAAACCGAGAAGCCACTTCGCTGTGATCCAAGTCGGGTTCGGCATATCCTCGAGAACCTGTTTCGGAACGCGATTGAACACGGTGGTTCCGCTGTGACTGTTCGTGTTGGTGAAGTCACTACAGCTGACAAAAGCGGCTTCTACGTCGAAGACACTGGTGAGGGCCTCCCCAATGACCAGCGAGAAATGTTTTTTGAGTCGGGGTATACTGGGTCAGATGGGACCGGATTTGGGTTGACAATCGTTCAGCAAATCGCCGACGCCCACGGCTGGACGGTACGTGTTACGGAAAGAACGTCCGGCGGCGCACGATTCGAATTTAGTGGTGTGACCTGGGCATCTTCGGCGTGATGTCTCCACGACGAACCCGCGTCATCTCACCGGAAATACGGTGTCTACATACTCACCGAGCAGTGTCGTACGCATTTTGAAGACACACCACGTTTCCGGTGAAATCTCTTGAACGTTTCGCCGACACACACACCACGTTTCCGGTGAAAGTGGATTCGAGAGAGTGTGGTGTTCACGGGAAACGGAGGTTGATTTTCACCGGAAACATCGTGCGACAGCAGAGACAAACAAAAAACAGATACTAAGAATAGACGTTTGAGAAGGAGTGAAGGATGAATTCAACTGGGGACACGAAGTGATGCTACTTCTTTCTTGTTTGTGATTAACTTAATGAGTTTTACTCACACATGCTATATATAACTAGGGGGAGAAGCAGTTCAAAAGAGTTCATCTTTGGAGAAAAGACAAACACAGTCTCAACCATTTTCACCGGAAATGCGGTGTGTATGTCTCGATCAGGTGAGGGGAAAGTATTTCGAGGTCAACCTTCGAAGCGTTCTTGCTGTCTCTCTCTTTCGACAAAGACCCTCATATCTTTGCTGTCTGGGTGCAAAGTGCTCTGGGATCGCGAACTGTTCTATTCCGTCTCCCGTCTCTCTCGGTTCTCCTTTTTACCCACCTATCTCCCCTATTCTACCTATTTCACCTTCCCCGCCTGGCCCACCTATTGTTTCTTCTCTTACGTAGCCAGCCTCTCTTCTACGTAACTCCATCACAATCCGCTTCTCTAGGTGCAATAGCTAACTCAGCTACCTATTCTATTGTAGCTACGGTGCCTATTGCACCTCTCTTTGCTGTTGTACCTGCTAACTCTCTCTACACAAGTTAGCTACAATAGGTGCCTCGTTCAACTCACCTACCTTTTCTGAGTTACCTATTTCACCTATTGGACCTAAGCCACCTACTGAGCCTACCTGCGGTACAACTAAGTAGAACTGATTATATGTGTGTACTGTCCGCTAAGACTGGCATTCATGGTACAATAGGTGCCTATTAAATCGAAGCGGGCAGCGCCAACAATGTCAGCAACAACTTCCCCACGCGCTGTAAGCGTAGTCATCTTGAAAGGCGGTGTCGGAAAATCAACAACCTCGATGAATCTCGCGCGCCAACTCGCAGAACGCGGGCGAGTCCTGTTCGCGGATCTCGATCCAAATGGGCACGCGACAAACGGACTCGGATTCACCGACGCCTATCAGGCAGACGTCAATCTCGGCGACGTGATTCTCGATGGGGATGCCACACCACACGATCTCATCCAACCGACTGACTACGAGTTCGATCTCCTCCCCTCCTCGAACACGCTCGAGGATGTCGAGAAAGATCTCGCGGGTGCGATGCAAGGGTCGGCGCGAGTCAAGTCAAACATTGTCGATCCGCTGCTTGGGGAGGAGTACGAGTACATCGTTTTTGATTGTCCGGCATATCCGGGCATGTTGAACAATAATGCACTCGTCGCGACGGGCAACGTGATGATCCCAATCGAACCTGGCTCGAGTGCAATCGGTGGCTACAAGCGAACGATGGAGCGATTGATCGAACCGGCTCGCGAGTATATCGACGTTGACGTCCTTGCGGTGATCCCGAACAAGCTCTCAGATCGGATCGATCAACAGACCGAAGACCGGGAACTCCTCGAGAATCTCAACACGGCAACCTATGAGGTCAACCCTGGCCAGCCACTCCAGGATGCGGTGCCGGAGTTCGCCCGAATCACGGCATCCGAATTCGAGTCGATTGACTCCGGTGAGATGACTGCGCCGAAGCCGGGCATCCGGCACCGGTCGGCACTCTCCCGGTCGCTTCAGCACAACCAACCGTTGCAGGATTACGAGAGCGAAAGTGACCAGATTGAACACTACGAGGAACTCGCCGAAATCGTTGCGGCCGGAGGGATTAATCGATGAGCAACCCGTTCGATGATCTCAAAGCTGGTGACGAGAACGACGCGGACGAGATCGAGGGTAAGACTGACTCAAGTGCACCGACTGGTACTGAGACACCGGCTTCAGAACCAGTGGCGGATTCGTCGACATCCACGGAACCGGAATCGACGGATGATGTCTCACCCCCTGTGGAATCATCTTCGGAGTCGCCGGCAATGCACCATGCTGAACCAGAATCGCGTGCTGAGGCTTCGGAGGAGACCGCCCCAGTCACAGATGCCGAAGCTGTCACGGGTGAAACCGAGACTGACACCACCAATGATGATGAACCGGATGCAGCCGAGACTGGTCCGGCATTCGAGTACAGTGAAGTCCGACAAAAGCCACTGTACGCACGTGATTCGACGTGGAACGAACTCGAGGACGAACTTGGAATTACGGTGACGCCCGAACTTCGTCGGATGGGAATCCGCGATGAGGAGACGCGAGAGATTCACGATGCAATTTTGAAAGTTGCAATCGAACATATCGACGAACTGCCGGATGCAATTGCAGACGTTCGTCGTCAATCAATGTAGTCTACAGCACTCGAAAAAAGACGGTTCCAAGAACCGCTCGGACAACTCCTCCAGACGACCTGTTCTCATCAACTTGCGACAGACATGCTCAATCAAGGATTGAGCGTATCACCAGCGTTCAAACGCTGAATCGGTGTTTTTCGGCCTTCGACGCAGATACGGCGATACGCTCTGGTCGAGAACTTGGTTCGGGCAATTCCGTGAACTTGTCATGAAATCTGCCGTCCGCAACATCGAACGCGCCATCGAGGACTCACATCCGTGAAATCATGCGTTCAAACAAGGTATAGTATTTGTATTCGGAATATGCGAAAGGACTCTCGAGATCGAGAATGCCCACGTTCCTGCGGTCAGAACGCGGTAACCATCACCCCTGCTCTATTGGCTGAGCCGTGACTGGGCGCTCCATCGCCAGGTGACTCCTCGATTAGAATCTCGCCATCAACAAGGCGGGACGGTGCATCAAGCGTCTCGGTGATTTCGTCGGCGATGATATCTCCAAAGACAGTGATGCCACCACTGAGACGAATCGTCTCAGCCGTTTCAAGAGTTACTGACCCGTCGACGGTCGCGCCACCACGGGCTTCGAACGTATCGATATCACCCGCAACGGTAACGCTCCCCACAGTCGATCCACCGGTCAGTTCGATATTGCTCGCCGGACCGTCGATAGCGATTTCGCCGACCGATCCGGAGCCGACGACCTCGACGGTACCGATATCGTCGGAAGTGAGGGTTCCCTCGAGCGCTGCGTTGCCCCGAACTGCGACAGTCTCTGCGGAGCCGACGGTAACGTTTCCGGCGACGGTTCCGCTACCGAGCAGTCGGATGTCCCCGTCGACATCACCCGCGACAAGGATCCGGTCGACGGAGGACGCACCACGAACCACGACATCACCCTCGACATCGCCCGCAATCAGAATCTCGCCGTCGATCTGGGTGTTGCCCGCAAGCACGACGTCGCCCTCGACGTCGCCGTGAATGACGACATCCTCGTCGACGGTGTCGCTCTGGAAGCGAAGTTCTGTAACGTCCTCGCCGCGGTCTTCGGGCACGTCAGCGTCATCCTGGGCGTACGTGAACGCGACACCAGCTGTCTCGTCGGCCGTGACATCGACGGTGACCGCGTCGGTCTCACCGAAGGCCAGCGTCTCGGCGGTGACCTCGTAGCTTCCGGGCTCAATTCCCTCGAGCAGGAATTGTCCATTGTCGTCGATCTGGACGGTTTTGTCAGTCTCGAAGCCGTCCGCGCTGAACGAGACCCACGTTCCGTCGGGGAGCGGTTCGCCGTCCGCATCGGTAACGGTTCCAGCGATCGAACCGCTCTCGGGATCGTTCAGAGCGACTTCGGCAGTATCGCCCGCTTCGGCATCGACCAGTACGGGGTCGCTCGAATCGTACGCCGCTGCCGTGACCGTCACCTCGTAAGTTCCGGCCGCGACGCGGTGAACTGCGAAGTTGCCGTCGGCATCGGTATCAACGATGGAGACGCCCGATTCGGGACCGTCGTACTCGACGACGGCCGTCTCGTCAGCGAGCGCATCACCGTCCGGCGTCGAGACCGTGCCCTCGAGTGTTGCACTCGTCGGCGCGTCGCCGTAGGTCAGTTCGGTGGCAGTCGTCTCGTTGGCCGAAACCGTCACCGTGGTCGTATCAGTCTCACCGCTGGCGCTGGTCGTCGCGGACAGATCGTACGTTCCGGGCTCGATGCCCTCGAGCAAAACCGTCCCGTCGACCTCGAGCAGGCCGGTTCGGTCGGCACCGAAGTCGTCACCGCCGCTTAGGGTTACCCACGTTCCTTCGGGGAGCGTGTCGCCATCCATGTCGGTGATCAGTGCGTCGATGGCACCGGTTTCCGGCGACTCGAGCGCAAACAGTGACTCGGTCGTGCCCGAAACGTCCACGGTGTCAGTCACAGTACCGGCCTCCTGACTCGTGATCGTGACGTCGTACGTACCCGCCTCGGGAACGTCGATCTCGGCGACGCCACCGGCGTCGGTCGTTACGAACGTCACGTCCTCGCTCGGACCCTCGAGTTCGACGACGATGTCCGTGTTTTCGAGGACGTCACCATCGGTGTCGACGATCTCTGCAACGAGCGTCTCGTCGGTGTTGTCGCCGTCCTCGCCATCGGCGGCGACAGTGAATGCGGTCTCTGTGGTGACCGTGTCATCACCCTCGAATGTGAGCGTCGCCTCGTGGTCACCCGCCGGCGGATTCTCGATGCCATCGATCGCGATACTCACCGTCCCGTCGATGTCGGTGTTGTAGATCCCGCTGAGGTCGAACGTCGCCTGCGAGCCGCCGTAGGTATCGCTGTTGACATCGATCTCAGTTGGCTCGCGTTCCCCGTCACGGGTTATCGCGACGGACACGTCATCGTCGTCGAGTCCGTCGAAACTCGTGCTGTCGGGGTAGTCGACGGTGATCGAATCAACTTCACCGTCGTAATCGACATCGTCGAACGCCCAAGTGTGCGTGGACGCCGCCCCTTCCAGTTCGGGATCGAGCGTCAGATCTGCCTCGGCAGGCTCAGTCGGTTCCGTGTTTTCCGACTCCGTCACGGTAAACACTGTGTTGGTGGTCACGGTGTCGTCACCCTCGAACGTAAGCGTCGCCTCGTGGTCACCAGCCGACGGATTCTCGAGGCCGTCGACCGCGACGGTCACCGGGCCGTCGAT
Source organism: Natronolimnobius baerhuensis (assembly GCF_002177135.1). Classification (NCBI taxonomy): domain Archaea; kingdom Methanobacteriati; phylum Methanobacteriota; class Halobacteria; order Halobacteriales; family Natrialbaceae; genus Natronolimnobius; species Natronolimnobius baerhuensis. The sequence continues at coordinate 54,424 of NZ_MWPH01000006.1, read as the reverse complement.
GTCAGTGTTGTAGATCCCACTGAGATCGAACGTTGCCTGCGAGCCGCTGTAGGTGTTGGCGTTGACGCTGATATCCGTGGGTTCACTCTCTCCGTCCCGGGTTATCGCGACGGACACGTCATCATTGTCGAGTCCATTGAAGCTCGTTCCAACTGGGTAGTCGACGGTGATCGTCTCCACTTCGCCCTCGTAGTCGACGTCGTCGAACGTCCAGGTGTGTGACGTCGCCGCGCCGGCTTCGTCGTCTTCGACGGTCAGACTCACGTCGTCGGCAGCGACGAGCCCCAGTACCGCGGGAGACACTGCTAATGCACCGACGACCAGTATTGACACGACTATGAGCGAGAGCGTGACGTGTCGGTCCACTTTCATGGGGCGATCACCTGAAGGTCCTGCGACCACGCCTGGATTGTCGCGTCGAGCGTCTCGCGTTCGATTCGACCGGCCGACCAGTCTTCGATGGCTCCGTCGACCGCCTCGCGACTAACGGTCCCGCTATCGTCGGCGATTAGCTCGAGGTACGCTCGTTGTTCGGGCTCGAGGTGGTCGAACTGGCCGTCACCGACCGGTGAAAATAGCGGGAACGAAGAGTTGAATCCACTCGTCACCGGAAGCGCCGGGTCGTCCGCAAGGTTGTCCTCAGCGTCGACGACGCGGTCGTCGTTAAGCCGGAGATCCGAACCCAGTCCGGCGGCGACCGCGTCGAGGTTCCCGCGATGGTCGGAGTTCGCACCGGTCGAACCGATCAGAATCACCGCACCCCCGGCGTCACGGTACTCGCGGAGTGTCTCGAGTTCGGCGTCAGTGTAGGCTCGTCCCGGTGCGGTGAGGAACACTACGGTCGGATCGTCCTCTTCGGGAAGCGTGTTCACGACATCGTTGAACTGGCGAAGACGGAGCCCGACACCTTCGAGGTAGCGCAGGTAATACTGTGTCCGCTCTAAGGAAAGCGAACCCGAGACATCGAACTGTGCGTGTCCGCCCTCGATGAGGAAGTCGCCGTCGTTGGTCGAGAGATAGCGTGCGAGGTTGGTCAACAGCGGGAAGTTGCCGTACTCGCTGGTATCGGCCGGGAATCCCTCCAGCTCTTCGTAGGCTTCGTTGAACAGCAGTCCGCCGACCATCGCAACGCGGTTGTCACGGTCGATTCCGATCAGTGGCGCATCATCGTACGCGTCGAACTCGTTCTCATCGTCACCCAGCGGCTCCTGTTCGGCCGTCGGCCCGGCAACGACGGGAACCCGTTCGTCGGCGAGCGGGCCAGACTCGGTGGTCACGCTCGACGCGTGCGGGACAAAGACATCCTCGACGGGGTCGTTGCGATGTTCCGGAACTGCGTCGAAATCGGACGCCGACCAGACGCCGCGGCCGTCGGCGAGCGCATCCTCTTCGGCGGCTGCGAACTCGTCGTGGCGGGCGAAGCCCGAGGAGTAGACGCGAGCATACCCCTCCTCGACCATCTCGAGATTGTAGTCGACTGAGTACGTGTCTGTTTCGGGGTCAGCGTCGAAGTCATCCGGATCATACTGCATGTAACCGAGCAATCGGCCGTAGTTGCCGCGGATCGGCTCGACATCGTCGAATGTAAGTTTGATCCGGCGTCCCTCCACGTCGGTGTCGCCCGCACCGGTCCCCTCTGGCGTCATGCGATCGAGCGCGAACTCGGTCGCCTTCGTTCCCCACTCGTCAAGGTGTTCGAGATCCTCGATGCCGAACCACTCGTGGATCTCGTTTTCGGCGTCACCTGTCTCGGCCGTATCGAATCCGAGGTGGCGGACCACGTCGCGATAGTCGTACTCGCTGTCGAACTCAACCTCGAAGGTGTCGCCGTCGAACACCCGCACAACGCGGCCGTAGTATTCCTCGTCGGAATTGAAATCGATTCCAATGGAGTTCTCACGCTCCGCAAAGTAATCGAAGGCGGTGTTGAAGTTCGTCGTCGTGATATCAAACTCCCCGTCGCCGTCGTTCACCTGATCCGAGTTGAACCGGAAGGAAAGATCGAGTGCGTCCGCGATAGCGTTGAGATTTTCCGTCTCGTCGAAGCCGAAGTTGGTGTTGCCTTGGCCGCCGAAGTCGGACTCGTCGAACAGGAACACGGCTCCACCGTCAGCCACGAAGTTCTCGAGTGCCTCGAGTTCCGCCTCCGTGAACGCTGCAGTCGGCGACGTGACAACCAGGCCGTCAGCGTCCTCGAGGCCGGCCCCATCCAGTCCATGGAAGACGTCGAATCCCTCGTTGAAGTTCGACGTTGTTGGAACGAACTCGACGCCGTCGTTGTGCGTCTCGTCTTCGACTTGATCAGCGTTGAACCGGAACGCGAGGTCGAGTTCCTCGGCGATGGCGTTGAGGTTCGCCGTCTCCTCGTTGGTAAACTCCGACTCGTCGAGGAGGAACACCGCGCCGCCGCCGGCGACGTGATCTGCGAGCGCCTCGAGCTCTGTGTCGGTGTACGGGTCGGCGGGCGACGGAATGATAACCGCGTCGGCAGCGTCGACAGCGGACTCATCGTCACCACCCTCGCTGAAGAAGTCGAACGCCTCGTTGAAGTTCGTCGTCCGGACCACGAACGGGGCCCAACCGCTGTTCTCTTCGTCGATTACCTGATCCGAGTTGAACCGGAAGCCGGCCTCGAGCAGTTCCGGCGTCCCGATACCGACGACGGTGCCGTCGCGGGAGACGAGCGGAATGTCTTCGCCGTCGCTGTAGATATACGACGCTTCATCCCCCGCGTCGTCGACGTTCTGTGCGGTCGATTCAGCCCAGACGACGACGTGTGAAGGATCCGTAAGTGGGCCGCCACCCGCCGCGACTTGGCTCGCCGTCGAAGGAAACAGCAGTTCCGTCCCGCCAAGAATGTTCGTCGTCGCCGTCAGGTCGTAGCCTGCGTCCGCGGCGTACTGGTCGAAGGAATGGTAGTAATCAAGCCCCAGTTCGTGGAATTGGTCGTGGCCCTCGTCCCAGAGAACCGTTCCTTCGCCGCCGATCTTGGCGTCGAAGAGGTTGAGCAGGAACGCCTCGTTGTCGACGTCGAACCCACCCTGATCGTCGCTGACGAAGTCGACTGTTCCGAGGCCGACGACAGGACCGTCCTCAGAGACCAACGGAATGGGATTGTCGTCGTAGACAACCGTTTCCGGCCCGTCGTCCGTCGACTCGAAGTTATAGGCTGTCGGCTCCGCCCAGACGACGACGGTCTCATCGTCTGCGAGTTCACTCTCACCATCAGCTGCGATCTGGCTCGCAGCGGAGTAAAACGAAAGCGCATCGATACCAGTTTCGTCGACCGGGGACGGTGCAGCGGACCGACGGCCGACGCCCGTAAACGTCGTTCCGAGTGCCGTCCCAGTTAGTGCCATGAAACCGCGACGTCCGAACACTGACTGTCTCTCTTTGGGATTAATTCCCATAATGTGACGCCACTATCAGAGATAGTTAAACGTATGTATTTCTAATATTTATCACAATGAACATCAGTAGTCAGGACAGTAGAGGTCAGTTATTACACTCATAGCGAGTTACGACAATGAAAGCTGTCGTTTCAACTACGTTGAAGACGGACGTCTGAGATCCTGATCGATGGCCTACCATCCTCAACCTTACAGAAGCAATTGATACAGCCATTGATCGGATATCTGTGCCAGACATTACTTGTTAGAGTTCTGATTATTTTTACTGTTGGCGTATCTGCTGACGGTTCCGATGACTCGTAGGATATGGTCTTGTTGTTAACCAACGCCGAGCTTCTGGTCCATGTTGTTGGTTAAAGGCATTCTGAAGGGAACAGAGGGTGTCAAAATACACTTGGCAGGAAAAAGCGAGAAGACATCATTCCACGAACCTGAGGCACCCCCACCCCACTACTTCCGCTGTTACACTAAGGATGCAATGAGTGCTACAGTTATTCATGGCTAACAGCGGAAGTAGTGAGGTCATGTCAATTTCCCGAATGCACTGATAACTGTGCTCCTACACTCTCAACCAGATATTCTAGTTCATGCTGTTTATATTCTCCACCGATTTTTCCACGGATCTCCGGATTAATAAGATGGCACCTAGTGCCTCGAGTCTGCTGCCGCGCATCAAGTCAGTCCGTTATTTTTCCAAGTGAAATCTGATCGATTTCGAGATGGGTAATCGAATTAGTCGGTGCAGAGGAACAGCACAACCAATGGATTGATGAGTATTTTGATGTGTAGTACACAGACACCCCTATCGATTTGTTTTTGCTCAAAATAGACTGGGAGCTGTAGGACTGGGGATTCAATTCAATATTTATCAGCAGACGCTCTTTCAACGAGGAAATGTGGTGTTAGAGGGATTAGATTATAGATTAATAATGGTTCGCCGACCGATCATATCGAGTAGATCAGAGGTGAAACATTGTTGCTGGTGTCAAGTTGAACAAATCGATAGGAGTGTGTTCTATTCTAGTTCTAGACTAGAAACCTAGAATAACAAATGCATCAACTGCATCTACTCGTCTTCCGCTATCTTGGTCAACTCTTCTTGCTTTTAGGACTCCACCCCTCTTCCGGCTCGAACAAATCGATAGGGGTGTGAGACTGTCCTGTAACAAGTCGTTGTAGGTTTCCGAACCTATAACTGAAAAACCCACAAACCCCCTTCCTAACACCTCTACTGAGAAAATACATATCGATAGGGGAACCTTTTAGTCAATTGACTGTGAGGGCCTTTGTATGTCAAAAGATCCAGATTCAGGGACCCCGCCTGGTGAGACGGGTTCTATTAAGGATCTTATTCTCGATCAGGAGGAATCTGCGAGTCTTATCCGGAACCGGCCTCTCTTGGAGCCTAACGAGATTGTTGATGAAGGCCGCATTGTTGGGCGAGATTCACAGCTTACAGAGATCACTCAGCATCTTCGCGTTGCTATCAACGGTGAACGACCACCTAATCTCTTCCTCTATGGTCCATCAGGTACAGGAAAATCGTTGATCATCAACGCAGTCTGTAAAAACATCCTTGAGCTATGCGAGACTCGAGACATTCGCTTTGGCGTTATCCACATGAACTGCCAAAATGTCGGTACGCTTGGTTCTGCAGTTTATGAACTCGCGCGGAAGGTTGCTACTGATGCTGGCGTTACGGTCGAAGTGCCTGAGCACGGTATCCCAACAAAAAAGAAATGGCGTGAGCTGTATCGGTTGATTGATGAACACTACGACACTGTAGTTGTTATTCTCGATGAACTCGATATGCTGGTTGGCCGTCGGGATATCGATGAACCTGCGTTTTCGCGATTGTTGTACCAACTCTCTCGGGCTGGAAGTACTGACGATACGAGGGCAAACGTTTCAGTGACAGCGATTACAAACGATGCCACAATGATGTCCAATGTCGGGAGCCGTGCAGTGAGTTCGTTTACTCCTGAGGATGTCCATTTCAATGATTATGACGCGAACCAGCTTCGGGAAATTCTCTACCATCGGACGGATGCGTTCTATGAGGATGCACTCAGTGAAGATGTGATCCCACTTGCAGCTGCATTCGCTGCCCAAACTCACGGTGATGCTCGAAAGGCAATCGACTTGATGCGGACAGCAGGGTCCATTGCTGAACGTGAGGCTGCAGATCAGGTAAGTGAAACTCACGTACGAAAAGCCCAAGATAAAGTCGAGAAGAACCGCGTACTGGAGGTCACGCGTGGAATCAGTACTCAGAAAAAACTCTGTTTACTGGCAACAGCGGCGGTAGCTCAACAAGCTGGCAACGGGACTGCAAAAAGCCCGAATGGCTACACTGTCTATCGATATCTCACAGACACGCTCAATGTAGATCAGTATCATCAAGAGACCTATGTCAACAAGATGAAGGAGTTGACGACGTACTCTCTCGTGGAATCCGAACGCAAAAGCCAAGGTCCACACTCAGGGAGCTATCTCGAGTTTTCGTTTGCTGAAAGTCCAGAAACAATCATGGATACGCTTCGTGAAGACTCTCGGTTTGATGATGTGCATGATGACGAACTCCAAGCGGTGGTTCAAGCTCAACTCCGTAAGCAATCTCAGTAATTGCGAAAAACAAATCGATAGGGGTGTGTGCGTAGTGGTCTGGACTGTGTAGAACAAATCGATAGAGGTGTCTCCAGTCTCTTTGAGGGGTAAAACAACAGAATCTGGCGTCATTAGGGAAACAAAGACACTGTCCGTGGTGGGTGCTAAATCATTGACGACACTAGCAACGTACTTGCGAAAAACAAATCGATAGAGGTGTCCGCAACATCCTCAAGGTGGTAGAAGAACAGAAGTTAATATAATTATATAGATTAAACTAGGTATCGTTCGCGAGGCGCTCCTAACACTCTTTGTACTCAGCAAGCGTTTCGCCGTAGCGAGTTGCGTGTCGAAGTAGGTCTTCAAAGAAATCTGACATAGGATGCGCATAGAGTCACTCATATCACCCCGGTTGTCGAGTGTAAGACCTCAAATACACCGACTATAGACTCCCTATTAACCAAATAGAATTAAAATAAAAACAGAATTCCAAACTCAGGCATCTGGGACCCCAAGCGTCGAGTGTATCGACTAACATGTACACTGAGTTCAAGGAACACCCCACCTGTCGAGTGTAAATTCCCGAAATTGTGCGTAGATAGCTGCCTTACAGCAGGGATTGTATAGGACTTTGAACGAGGGATTTCTCCAGTAGGTGCATTGAGTGTCGGTTACAGAGGTATTTATATAACCGTGGGAACCATCATCATCATCATCATCTCGAGATGGCCACGTCTTCCGCGAGATCCTCTGTACTAACTTTCTATCATCTGCTCTTCTTAGATTGTCAGCTCACCGGATTCAAGCAAACCTCTTTTTTGACCGTCACAGAGACGGTCTGTACTCTGAATATTCGCCGGTTTACACTCGACGGGTGGAGTGTATGCGTGATGGTTTGCCCTGTTTCGAACAAATCGATAGGGGTGTCTGCAGCAGCCTTGGAAAGACAAAGACATTGGACATGGTGGGGTGTAGTGAAATTGTTTCTCGAGACACTGGACATGGCGGGGGGTGTTTGGTATCCTGGTTGATCAACACTGGACGTACTGGGGTGCCAAGGATTGATGGCGCTAGCAACGTACTCGCGAAAAACAAATCGATAGAGGTGTCTGCAGCATCTTTGAGATTTTAACTCGAGTGACCTGAGATTTGCATTATTCCTCTTTAGCTAAGACTCACACCTCGGTTGCGTAGCGGTAGCGAGCGTCTCTTGTAACACTGGCTGTTGCTGGTGGATCTTCTGTGCATCTTCGGTCAGTCGGTAGAGGAGCGGTGGCGGCGAGTAGCCGAGATATTCGCTGAGTTCGTGGAGTATGAGTTGGGCGTGCAACCGTAGGACGGTTCCATTAGCAACCATCACATCTCTGAATCGGTCGATATCGGAGTTAACAGTGTCAGGGGTAGCGATCTCGACGAGGTCGTGCTCGATGAGGTGACAGAAGTACTCTGCAATTCTCCTGATTAAATCCAGTGTAACGGGGGTACCAAAAGTATATATTCAATCAGGTATGACAATTATCTTAATGAATAGAAGAAATATACTTGCCACAAGTGGTTTAATAGCTTTCACTTCAACAGCAGGCTGCTTAGGATTAGGTAATCAAATGACCGATGACTTTGAGCGGAAATTATCAATTCACGAACTCGAGCAGGACGATAATGATTCTCCCTATACACTTGATGTTGTCACATTAGAAAATGAGATAAATTCCCAACATAGTGCGACTTTCGAGATAAGTATAACAAACGACTCTCAATCCGTAGTGGGGGCACGAATACCATTTTATAAAATGCCAAGTTCCAATCATGGTTCAGCTGGCATAATTATTTATTCTCTTGCTGCTGCAGATAGTCTATCTGTTGACTCTGCTCCAGAATGTGCATCTAATGAAGATATTAACTGGACACTAGAAGGAGTTCAAACACCGGATCTTGAACCAGGCGAAACAATTTCTAATGAATATATTATCGCTGACGACCCATCTGCTGATGGGTGCTTTCCTACTGGAGAATACCAGATGGAGAGTTTAATGAGATATGGACAACAGGACGAAGACGTCACAAGTCTATCTATTTTGATGGAATTGCACACCGATACATAACCCACTCTAATAGGAATGTTCCATTGGCCTTTAGTGAGAGTGGTCGGCAATTCCTTGAGGAGCACAAACTCCTCCGTGCCAAAGAGACACTTCAGGAAACCTACGACCGGATTGAGAAGCGTGATGATATCTCTCGGTACGAAACTGCCCCGCGGCCTAAACACTGATCGCCGCATTCCACTCTGTTGTCGGACCGTGTTGTATTGATCTCTGGTATCACGCTTCTCGAGTCCTGAATCAATTCACTTTGCACACGGAGTGTGGGTAAAGACACTGGACGCACTGGGGTGTCAACCCATGGTCGCTTCCCCGCCAGTCTACTCGTCAGGATTGACTGGCCCTTTGTATTTGGACTTAATCTGGTCCCCATCTCTCCACTGCCAGTAGTAGTACCGATTGTCGTTGATTTCCTTGATCGTCGGTGTCGCTTTCGCCGGGACGTCGTCTGGTAGATCGGCAGCGGATTTTTCGATGTCATCGTCATCTGATTTCTCAGCAAGCCGTTCCTCACGTTCCTTGTATTCAGCAAGTGCTTCGCCGTAGCGAGCTATGTGACGAAGTTGATCGGTTGAGTAGTCAGCAATTGTGTCGACCAAATCGTTTGGGAGTTCTGCTGGCGGTTCCGGTGGTTCGTCGGACATGGTCTCCCTGTTAACCAACACAATTCTCGAGAGCATAATTTTGTTGGTTAAGTAAATAGAGTTGGTGTAGCAGACTTGTTTGGCGGGGTTGTGATCACAGACTGGCTCTTCTCGTGGTTTGCATTGTTCTCTCGAGGTCTATTTTATCTGAAGTCCCCAATGGAAGGCCCTCAGATTGACTCGAGAGGCAGTATCTGGATCTGCACACAGAAAACAGGAGTTCGTGTGCATATTCGAGAAACGTGTTTTGCCGACGTGTGGCCCCAAGGGGTGGTAGGGGAAAAGGCAGAGAGGGCTGAAAGATATTTTGTAATTGAGATGTTAACAGTGACTATCATGCCTCCAGAGTCACTTGGTCTACTAAAAACATATTCTGACAGTATTGATTCTGAAGAGGAAAAAGAAGTATTTCACGCAGCAATGGAAGCAACACGAGAATGGGAGAGTTCTCCTGGCTATTATATTGGAAATTGCATCCTGACATTGATGAATGCGATAAACCATATTTGTCACAGAAACTATACTGAACTCATTCACTTGATTGCCAGATGTGAGACAACTGAGGAAATATATTGGAAGCAAGTCAATGAATCCTCAAAAGAGTTCATGCGCCTATTGTCCAATTATATTGGATCTATGAAAAATGCAGAAAACTACACTGAGAGGATAGTTTCTGAGTTAGATGAGTACTGTTCATCGGATCCGCTGATAAGCGAGTTGTATGATGTAAAAGTGAAAAAATGTAACCTTGATTTGTATGAACCGTTTTTCACTAGTCTTCGAAATTACATTGTTCACCATGAGCCGATAGATTTCACTATACATATGTCTGAGGAGGAACGGTACTCTTTTGCATTAGATAAAGAGTATGTGCTATCGAGCAATGAATGGTCAACAAGAGCAAAAGGATACGTAGATAGTTGGGAGAATAACGTTATCATTAGTGAAGCAATCGTAGACTATGATAATGCGATAGATGAACTATATAATTGGTTAGTAGACCATGTTTCATATCGGTTCTTAGAGGAAGGGGAGGAAATGGAAAGGTTGGCTGAAAATGCTGAAAAATTGCAAACAGAATTTTTTGACAAAGCGGACGTAGAAATGATGAGTTTTGTCTGGGAGGAAGGGCCATAAAATCAGAAGGTGGTTCCACCTTCATGTATACAACCGTTCCTTGACGGTGTGGCTGCTTCCAACTGAACTACCTCGTTTCGTGAGCTAAGAGGCGGTAAAACGACTCTGGAGGATATTGGTAGTTGGGTGCGTCCGGATCACGACCAAAGTCGATGTGCGGTATCGCGAGTTCCATATACTCAGCAGCAGCTTCGGTGACCGTCCGCATCTTTTGCTCGGTGCTGATCTCCCGAGTGTATTTCGTGGTCTCCGCTGACGAGTTAGTCTATGCGACTGAAATATAGCGCTCAAATTCAGAACTACTGCTAGGTTCCGACGGCTAACGCCAATCCGAGCTCCTCGACGTAGAATTGGTGGCCGGTTCCATCACGCTCTAGCTTGTCAAACGCTCGGTCGACAATGTGTGGGTCATAGTCGTGGTGTTCAACGATGTCACACAGCAGTACTGTCTCACAGCCGAGATCGTCAACGTACTCGGTGCGGAGGGTTGAGACACAGTTTGTGACACGCTCGCTCTCAAGTGGTGGTTCGAAGAGGTGAGCGTTCTCCGCGACAACGGAATCTGATTTGTCGTACAGTACGGAGCCGTCTTGGAGATCGACGAGACAGAGACCGACGTTTTGACTCATTCGGGTTCGGGTCACGTTTTGCCCCTCTCCCTGCAGTTGTTCAATAACGCGCTCAGTCCAGCCAGTCGGGGATGCAATTCCGAGCAGATACGTGATGTCCCGCTGCTCTGCTTCGTAAATCACGTCGTTGAGGACGGACAGCACATCGTCGAGATCTGCCGGCGCCGCGTCGAACCCGGTGGTCGCGTACGCCATGAGATGTGCACAGACTCGCGCTTCGAGTATCATCTCTGTTTCGCGGGCGAAACCGAAGTACTGAGAGTTGGTGATCTCGTAGCGCGCGCTCCGGTTGACGGGGTACTGCTCGACGGCGGTTGGGTCGCCATCCTCGAGCAGATCTGCCAGTCGTGTCCGTTCGTTGCGCCGCTCGCTCCGGTCGTCCCAGTAATTATCAGGAACCTCAAACTCGGTGCCGGACGCGTCAGTTGTGATGCTCGTGGCATCCCGCATCGAGATATCGAAGCGACCGAGGTAGTCCAGTTCCTGCAGACACGCAACCGATGCGGTAACAACATCGTCGCCGTCCAGTCCGGTCTCCACGTTGGGTCCAAGCGCGGCTTCGACATCACTATCGATTGGCTCTGTAAGTGTTCCTTGGCGTTCGTCCAGACGACTACGAGTCGCTTCAAGCAACTCACGCTCGCGCTTGAGGTGATCAATCTCCGTCAGAAGATCATCACGCTCGGCTTCGAGATTCTCGAGTTCGGTCTCGATGAGGTCGGCTGTCGCGTCGGCGACCTCCTTGCGATTAGCGTCGGCGACATCACCGTGCGTCTGTTGGAGGCGTTCAATCTCTGCGTCGATGCGATCTTTGAGGTCACTCGCCTTGTCGATGCGGTCCTCGAGTTCTGTCACCGCCGTTTGCTGCGTGTCGGTGAGGTTAGCAACCTGCTTACGGAGGTGGTCGATGTCGCTTTGACCGTCGAGACCGGCTTCGGCAGCTCCCAATTCTGACTCCAGTTTTCGCGTGCGACGCCGCAGGTTGCCGTCGAGACGCAATGATGTGTCCCCTGGGCCATCCTGGCGTTGCTCGTGGATCGTTTCTCGTGTGTCAGAGGCGTTGGCGACGGCCTCGACGGCCGCCTCGATTTCGGCGACCATGTGCTCGAGACCGTGAGTCTCGACGTAGGTGAAAAAGCCTTGCCGAATTTTCTCGCGACGCTCTTCGTAGCGTGTAAGCAGTCGCTCGATCAGGTCCTGCTGGACATCGGGCTCTTCGAGCAACTCTTCGACAGTCGCTAGCTGCGTCGATGTGTACTCGACAACAAGTTCGTACACTTCGCCGTCCATCCGCCGGATGTGCTCTTCGATCTGGTTCGTCGAGAGCGCGTCGAAGCGCTTGAACCGTTCAAAGTCCACGACTGCCTCGAGGGCAGCGTTCGCGAAGTCGTCGGCCATCGACGGCGGGAATTGGTTCTCATCATCGTCGTAGAAACTGGCTGCAATGAGCAACCGTGCAAGGCGGAATTCTCCGCGGGCGCGGTTGCGCTCGGACTGCGTCAGAAACTCTCGGCAGTCGCCAGTAAATGCCGACTGGAACGTCGCCTCATCGGATTTGATCGTATTGTACCGCTCGATACGTCCTCGTTCACTTTGGCGTTTCAGCGCTGCCAGATCTTCCTCGAGAACAACGTCTCGGTCCCGAACAAGATCCTGAAATCGTCGTGCACAGTTCATGAGTGGAGTGTTGGTTAGGATTGACTGTCCGCGTATGCCTTGAGTTCTGTCTCGAAGAAGTTGGCGAGGAAGCCGGGTGCGGGAGCGTGGCCGGTGATCGTGACAGTTACGTCGGTTGATTCATCGTCTGCGTCCAGTCGGTACGTTACGTCCGCACGTCCTTTTTTTGTGTAGACCTCGTACTCATTATGTGGCGCCGACTGGAGGACTGCTTTTCTTTTCGAGAATATGTATTCGACGAACGTTTCGACTGCATCTGCTGGTGCATCAATCGATTGTTCAACGGTGAGCGTCTCCGGGGCGACGTCTGTCTCGACCGGTTCGAGACGATACGACTGGACTTGCTCTTCGGGTACCTTCGCGACGAGATCTTGGTACAGTTCGTCGTGGGATACCGATTGACCGACACGAACCAGCCCGCTTGGTTTTGCGATTTCGCCGTCGTCCCAGTTATTGAAGAGATACTCGATGCGCTTTCGCTCGGCGTCGTCCTCGTAGTCGACGACGAACAGATACTCCGTGTCGGTGGACGTCTCGTCGCTCGATGGGTCAGTGTTAGACATCGGTCGTAGTGACTGAACGGTCTTGGCGGGTCTTCTCACGCGGTTGTGCCCGCGAACGACGCGTCCCGAATCGGTTTGTTGACGGAACGGAGGGAGGGTCATCTGGTCGTCGATTCGTTGTTGCGCTCATCCTCTACACCTACTACCATCTTGTAGCACCATATTTTTTTCCATATTGGAGACTCATCCTGTCACTAGAGGGTTGTAACTCAATACCGTCCCAATAGCGCGTGTTACAACACATAAGGGGATTTTGTTGAGTCTCATACACACTCCATTATGGAGACTCAGCAGATATTACGAAATGTACAAAGGTTTAAGTCGGAGGGAGGGACATGTGTCAATACGGGTCGTCAAACGAGAATGTCCACCAGATTGTCTACTGCTCAAATCGAGGAACGTGCCCGATTCGAGGCTGTAAGACGTCGATACCGGCGTTTCATTCTGAGTGGTAGGTCTTCCCGTTGCAGCGAATATGGACTGATGGTGGCCAACTGGGTCAACGGCCGGGTAGATCGATTCGGTGTGCACCGGACCACGCAACCGGCGAGAGAGAAGGACGTGGCGACCACTAAACAGGTATGCGAATGATAATATTCGCGACGACATAAGACGATATTCATGGAACTTCGAAATTGGGTTCAAGACCGATTCGGCGGCACAGGACAGACGCTCCTCGACGAGGATGTCTACAGTCATACCGACATCCGAAAAGACATCACGAAACTCGAGCACAAGCTGAAAAAACTCGAGAATGAGATGGATCAACATAGTCGGACATACAAGAAACTCCTCAAAGAAGGTGCGGAGGTGAGTGATCTCAAGCGTAAAAAGTACGCACAGAAAGCCAAATTTGAGAAGAAAAAGTATGCGATCAAGAAAAAGAAGTATCGCGCAAACAGCGTCAAACTCGGTACTATCCTTTCTATTCAGGGAATGCGCGAGATCATGGAAGTACAAAACGAGGACGACATCGCGCTCGATAATGCGATGGATGACGCTGATGCTCAAGAGATCCAAAGCGAGATCATGGAGCGGATGGCTGCGTTCGGCATCGAGATGGAGGACATGGAAGAGATTCAGGAGGCACTGGATATCCCCATCATGGAAGACGACATCGCAATGGACGTCAGCGAAGAAGAGCAGTTGATGCAAGAGATGGCTGCCTCCGAAATCTCAGAAGAGCAAGTCGACATCGAGATGGAAGCCGAAGTCTCCGCTGACACCAGCGATGACGCTGCAATCGAGGATGACCTCGACCTCGAGGAAGTCGAAATCGACGAACAGGAGTTCGACATCTAAGCAAGTGAGACAGATGAGAGCGATGGGAATTACTGAATTCGTGGGGGCGTAGAAATGGTGGAATCGACAGGAGACGGTTCGGAGGGAAGCAATCAATGTTAGAAGACGGGGCACACAAAGAAATCCTTGAGGACGACTACGAGCGCCACCGCCAACTCGCAGAGAAATTCCGTGAACGGAAAGAACCCGCCAAGGCTGCCGAACACTACCGTAAAACTGCCGAGATTGTCGATCAGATCGCTGACCTTGAGTCGGCCGAGAAACTCGCTGAGAAACGGCGATCACTTGCAAAGAACCTCGATGAGGCTGCCGACACACTCGAGGCAATTGCATCGGGTGAGGTGAGTGTCGTTGATGGGGAGAGTGAGACTACCGCGGAGTTCTCTGATGACCGGTCCGGAACTCAATCGGGCGGACCTGAACCAGGTGGAACTGCAAACGCCAGCCCACCAGGTGGGACCGGCAACGGCGATGAGAACAAAGAGGTCGACGCGAAGGCATATCTGAAGGATCCACCTGAGTTGGATTTTGATGATGTCGGCGGGATGACTGACTTGAAACAAACCGTAATCGACACCATTGTCGACCCACTCGAGCGGCCCGACCTCTACGAGGAATACGGACTCGGCGTCGTCAACGGCGTGTTGTTGTACGGGCCGCCGGGGACGGGCAAGACCTACATTACACAGGCACTTGCTGGTAAACTCGGCTACAATTTCATTGAGGTGACGCCGTCAGACCTGTCAAGTTCCTTAGTCGGAGAAGCGGCAGACAACGTCGCCGAGTTGTTCACCGTTGCCCGCGAGAACCAGCCATGTTTGGTTTTCATCGACGAAATCGATGCGATTGCTGGTCAGCGAACTGGCGGCGCACAGACGACCCAAAGCCAACAGCAGATGGTCAATCAATTACTGACCGAACTCTCAGATGTCCAGGGCGAAGACGTCGTTGTTTTTGCGGCGACGAATCTGCTGGAGGCTGTCGATGACGCTATCAAGCGCTCTGGCCGGTTCGACGAGCGAATTGAGGTACCGCCACCGGACGAGACCGCACGCGAAGCCATCTTGCGCGTTCATCTCCGTGATCGGCCGGTCCTCACTGAGACGATTGACTGGGACGAAATCGTAGGCCTAACCGAGGGCTACGCCGCGAGCGACCTCGAGCTCGTCGCGACGACGGCCGCTAGAGACGCGCTCAAGGAGGCCCGCGATGAGTCGGAGATCCAGCCAGTAACCCAGCACCACCTTACAGCGGCAGTCGAGTCAGTTGACTCGAGTCTCGCTGATTGGGATGAATAAGCGCTAACTGATGCCCAAATATTGAAATGTCTTTCACAACAGATTACATACAATCGATGAAGTACACACGTATTTCGACGACTAAACAGGGGGGAACCGGCAGCCGAACGAGAAATACACAGAGTCGAGACTGTGTGACTCCGCTATCAAACGCAGATGCAACGGGAATCTCGGACGCAACAACTGACTCGAGTGCGGGAGAGGAGGTCGCACGATGACGATCTGTCCCGACTGTGGGACCGAACTCCCCGATGCGGCAAATTTCTGCCGCGACTGTGGCTGTTCGGTCAGCGAGAGTTGCCCGAGTTGCGGTGACAGCGTTTCGGCAAGTGGGTCGTTCTGTCCGAGCTGTGGTGAGTCCCTCGACGCACGGTCCGATAACAAATCGACAAACGATTCTGAGTCAGGTCCAATCCAGTTGCGGCCAACGGAACTGGCTCGACGAGTAGACGGTGCGGCGCTACAATCTGGCGGTTTCCTAAACCGACTGCGTCAGAAAGAGGAGATCAGCATCGAAGAGGGAACGCGGGCACTCCTGCTCGAGGACGGTTCGGTGACCGAAGAGATCGGGCCAGGGAACCACACGCTTGACTCACTCGGGCAGAAGATCGTCGATTTCCGCACTGGCCAAGATCGATCCGTCGTGTTAGTTCCAGATGGAAACACGGTCTTGACCCTACCGATTGAGGGCGTCCGGACGGCGTCGGAGTATCCCGTCGATGTGACCGTCGAACTCGTCTTCACTCTCGAGGATACCGAGCAGTTCTTCACCAGCATGGTCACGGATCGGGATGCGGTTACAACTGATACGCTTGAGCGGTTGCTCGGCGACGCCGTTCGGGGGGAGTTGGCGGCGACGCTTTCTTCATACGAGCATGAGGAATTGTACGGAAATCGCGAACTGACGGCAACGCTGCAATCGGATGTCGCTCAGCAGTGTCAGGCGATTTTCGAGCGCAACGGACTGGCGCTGGTCGACCTACGGTCGTTTGAGTATGAGGATGACCGAGACGAGATTCGCGAGGGGAAGAAAGACGTTGAGATCCGTGCCGAGACGGAAGACCTTGAGGACCGCCGCGCGGAACTCGACCGTCGCGAACGCGAGCGTGACACCAGCGATACGGTCCACGACGAGAAACAGCGGGTCCGGCGCGAAACCACGAAACAATCCGCTGACCACCAGATTGAGACCCAGGATCTCGAGTACGACCACGAGAAAGACGACATGCAGCGCCGGCACCGACATACAGCCGAGCGCGAGCAAGTCGAACACGAAGAACACGCCAAGACCACGCGCAAGGAGAACGAAGTCGACCGCCGCGACCTTGAACACGAGCAGGACATCACCGAAATCGAAGATCTGATCGACGTCAAGTCGAAGAAAGACCAACAGAAACTCGACCGCGAGCAACGCGAGCAAGACCTCGAGATGGAAAAGGAGCGCCACGAGGTCGAAGTCGAGAAGGAGCAACTGGAAGCCCGCGACGACGTCGACCTTGGTACGCTCGCGAGCATGGATGGCGTTGATGAGTCAGTTGCGGAGTTAGCTGAGATGGAAAAGGCCGGGAATCTCTCGCCCGCCCAACTCGAAGCACTGGGTGCCCAAGATAGCGACGAACTCGCGAAGGCCCGCCAGGAGGCAAACAGTGCCGAGAAAGAACGCCAGCGCGTCGATGACCAGAAGGAATTCCGTGAGGAGATGAAAGAGATGATGGGCGACTCGATGGATCGGATGCAGGAGACGACTGAGTCGGCCATGGATAACATGGGCGAGACTGGCCGCGCGGCTGCAGAGGACACGTCAGATAATGTTATTATTCCGGACGCAGGTGGCAGCAGCGGCGGCGATACCACCATTGTCCAGGGTGGTGACGGCGGTGGTAGCAATAGCGGCAGCGGCACCACCTCCGAGACGGATGTCGTCTGTCCCAGCTGTGAGACGGCGGTACCGGCCGAGAACGATTTCTGTACGAACTGCGGGGAGAACATCTGATGCAGGAAGCAATCGATACCCACCGAGAGACGGCCCTCGAATCACCGTATTCGCAGGACCGACAGGAGGCAATCGAATCGCTCGCGACGCTGTATCCGACGGCTGACGAGCGCGAGCGACGCCGCATCCTCGAGACGCTGCGAACGACAGTGACCGACTCGACGGGACGCGCTGAGCGGGAACTCGCACGCAAGACGCTGCAGTCGCTTTTCGATCGGGATCCAACCGTTGCTGCGTCGGTCGTTGTTCCGCTCTTCTGTACGCTTGCCGAGGACGGAACTAATACGAGCGAACGACTCGACGCCATCGATACGCTTCGGGGATTGTATCCTGAGATCAAGGCAACCGAGCAAGAGCGTATCGGCCAGACGCTCGCTGAAATCGCTGGAAATGCCACGTACGAAGACGAGCGACGACGTGCACGTCAGCGATTACAGGATGTTACTATCGAAAATAGTGCTGGTAGTGCAGGTACTGGTTCGGGCACTGATGAAACGGAGACCGACGACGTTGGAAACGCCGTTGGCTACCTCGGAGTCTCGCTAGCCGAGCATCTCGAGGCCGCTGCCGGAGAATCACCGGAAGCCTGCCACCAGCGAGCAACAGAACTGCGCGACTTTCTGGCGGCTAATCCAGTCTCTGATGCCGCCTACGATGAACTCTATGAGGAGGTCGATGGGGTCGTCGAGCAACTCGAAATTGTACCCGCGGACAACTCCCTTGCTGAGGATCGCCAGAAACGCGTGCGTGAACTTGCAACGCGCATCCGGCGACTGCACGAACGGAGTGGGTGAGAAGACCGTGAGACCACTCGATCACGTTAGAACGGGCGCGACCGGGTGCTTGTTTGAACAGCAACGCATTTTGGAGTCCGTGACTCTGGTGGGCCAATTGTGGCGGTTGCAACGACAATCACCACAGTGCCGATGTGGCAGAGTAGCGCGACTGGGATTCCATCATCGGCGAACGTCTGCTGGAGATTCCGTAGTTATTAATGGGTTGACTTGTAAACATGGGTGGTAATCGATGAGGGGGTACGTAACAATCGATTCGTCGGATACGGGGAAAATTTCTGTCGAATCATGGACAGAGGTGTATCGCGACCCTGAACGAGGCGAACAAGTCGTTGCCGAAGTAGACGGTAAAGTCGTGCCATTGGGTGTCGCTGACATTACTGTCTCTCGTAAAAAGGGAGATACCGCGCCAGTCGCGTTCAAGCCACGCGAGGAACGGATCGAGATTCACAACAACGGGAACTCTAACGGCATCACCGTCACTTCGAAAGGTATGGAGCGAGAGGTCGCCAACGGACGTATTGAGACGGTCTCGAGCGACGCTACGATCTCGATTGGCTACCAGACTACGTTACAGTTGACGACCGAGCGAGATGCGAAATTTGTCAACACCGGGGACGGGAAAATCGTGGTGGGTGAGGATAACAGTACTACCGTCGGTGACGACAACGTCTTTAACCGTACGGACATCGGTGGCGAAGAACCGGCCGAGGTCGGCGACGATAATGTCTTCAATCGCTCGAGCATCGGAAGCGAGTCGAACCCGTCGGATACGATCTCGGTCAACAATCAGACGTCTACTCCCGAACCGCAACCGGGGTCCGAAGAGACCACGAGCGATACACAGTTTTGCATCAAATGTGGGAGCGAGATCAGCGCCACTGCATTGTACTGTCCTAACTGCGGGTACGACCTCGGTTCGAACCAGCCATCGGAACCGGGTGGCGATACAGCACCGTCCGAAACCGCCACGAAACAGTTCTGTCAGGTTCACGATCTGGCCTATGAGGATGCCTGTCCGCACTGTGACCCAGCAAACTCTAATTAATACCTCTGTGATATGAACGAGACTTTTGTAACCCGAACTGACGTCGGCCGTCAACGCGAACACAACGAGGATACCCTGTTTGGAACGCAGCTGACAGATAATACGAAACTCCTCGCGGTCGCTGACGGGATGGGCGGCCACGCCGCTGGCGACGTCGCGAGTCAACTGGCAATCGACACGCTCGAAGAGACGCTTGGTGGCGATTCGATACCACCACGGACCGAGTGGAAGGATCTGTTGGAATCAGCAATTGTGGACGCCAATCGAGCGATCCACGACCAGTGTAACGAGCGTTCACGAATGGGAACAACAGTGGTCGTTGCACTCGTTCGGAGCGGTGAGGTACTCCTCGCGAACGTTGGCGACAGTCGGGCATACACCCTCACCGAGAGTTCAATCGAGCAGGTAACCACTGATCAGTCGTTAGTCCAAGAGTTGGTCGATCAAGGGAAACTCACGTCGGAAGAAGCTGCGGAGCATCCACAGCGAAACGTAATCTCACAAGCACTTGGAACAGATGAGACGGTTGAGCCAGATTTTTACGAAGTTTCTGGAGCAGACACGCTATTGCTCTGTTCGGATGGGTTGACCGAGGAAGTCGCCGACGAAACAATCCACGAACTCATCCACGAAGCGCCGACACTCGCAAAGGGCGCTGACCTGCTCGTTGAACGAGCGAACGAAAACGGCGGAAGTGACAATGTGAGTGTCCTCCTTAGTTCACTCTGAGAGAACGCACTGCTCGGTGACTGCTTCTATTTCAAGTAATCAAACAGCGAAGGTTTGCGGTAGCAGGGATGTTGCGTCTTCTGACCGATCATCACATCCAATCTGCTCTATCTTTGAGACATTAATTCACTAATAACTCGCTGTTGAAAATTCAGATAAAGATTAAAGATGGTTCTCTCAGTATTCGAGAACAGAGATATGTCTTCGGGGGTACACAAGGATTTACGTCCGGACGTTGCTGATACCGATCCTGTCCGGATCGACGCTGACTTCACAGATTTCGAAGAACTCGAGGCGATTGGATCAGGGGGGAACGCCGATGTCACCAAGGTTCAATTCAAGGGTGAGGGGCCTGACATCTGTGCGCTGAAACAGCCACGAATGCAGGGGACACTAGACGTCGAATCCCTTTCACAGTTCACTGCAGAGGCGGAGACGTGGGAGAAACTCGACGACCACGATCACATCGTCAGCGTGCTCGGTTATGAGAGTCAGCCGCTCCCATGGATTGCACTGGAATACATGGATGGCGGCAGTCTCGATGCGCGACTCGGCGATCTCGAGCCCGCAGAAGCGCTGTGGATCGGCGTCTGCATCGCTCGTGCGGTCCGTCACGCTCACAGGCGAGGTATTGCCCATCTCGATCTCAAACCGGAAAACGTCTTGTTCGCAGAGACGGAGCCGGGTTCGTGGGATGTTCCAAAAGTCGCTGATTGGGGACTTGCGAAGATGCTGCTTGAACACTCTCAGAGCATCGAAGGACTGTCGCCACACTATGCCGCCCCCGAACAGTTCGATGACGAAACCTACGGGCATACCGACGACTACACAGATATCTATGCAACTGGTGCGGTTGTGTACGCCGCGCTCGTCGGCGAACCACCGTTTACTGGATCTGCCGCGACCGTCATGCATGACGTCCTCGAGTCGGAACCGATACCACCCAGTGAACGAGTTGATGGTCTCCCCGAGGGAACCGACAGCGCGCTCATGCGCGCACTCACAAAGGACAAATCTGATCGGTACGAGTCAATTCTTGACTTCAAACGCGAACTCAACCGTTTGCTCGAGTTGGCACTCGGCAACGACCCGGCCGAATCGATGGCAGCTCCTCGAAGTACACCTTCACAGAACACCAGCGACTCGACATCAGCGTCCACTTCAACTCAGCGCGGTACAGTTTCATCAACCGATCAGGCCGGCACGAACAGTGGAACGACGATAACGAATCCTGGTGATCCATCGGTTTCGAATAATGACAAAGAAACAGACAGGCGTGATACAACCCGTCCCAATACGGGAGCTGACACCGGTGTTGAACAACCGAACTCGCGTTCTACGTCCGAATCGCCCTCGCAACAATCACCAACCGAACCCACGCCAGCACAACGCGTTTCGTCAGCAGTAATCGAGACCGATTTCGGTACGCTTCATACGCATCATATACTATACGGGTCGTTCCCGGCCTTCATCCTTGGCGGCGCAAGCGGCACTGACGGCGGTGCAGTGATCATACTTGGTTCTATCATCGGATTCTTCTACGCTTGGAACAAGGAGATGGTACTGTTTCAACAGAGTGAGCGGATCGAGTGGTCGCCGCGGCGCTACCTCTATTACATCGGCCTTATCGCCTATGCATTGACGTTCCTATTATATCTCTATCGGCGACGCAAAGCGGTTGGTTTGTTCGGAACGATTGAACCGTAGCACCACCGTCAATTCAGCAGGTGAACCGTCTCCAAGGACTACGTCGGGACGGTCTGGACGAGTCGGTTCGAGACCCACCGGCGAAAGACCCCTCAACGCTGGGGACTCGCGTCGTTGACCAGCGATTCAAAGAGCACTTCTAATTCCTGCTCGAGGAAGGCGACGTTCTCGTACCTGTCCGCTTTCTCCGGGGCCAGTGCTTTCAGAAGCACGTCGTCGAGTTCTGGTGGTACGTCTGCGAGTTCACTCGGAGGCGTTGGCGTTCTCTCCGGTTCGTTCTGCAACACCTTGTACCGGTCACCCTCGTACGGCAGCGTTCCGGTAAACAGTTCGTAGAAGACGACTCCGAGTTGATAGATATCCGTCTCGAGATCGGTGTCGCCAAAGATATCGGGATCAAACTGTTCCGGAGCAGCGTACTGCGGTGACAGTCCTTCGACGGCATCCGGACGGTCGAGCAAATGATTCGCTAGCCCCCAGTCGGCCACTTTGGGAATGTCCCAGTATCCATCGACCGATTTGAAGAGGATGTTTTCAGGTTTGATGTCGAGGTGGGTAATGCCAGGTCGATGAGCATGTTTGATCGCTCTGGTGACTGCTAGTGCGGTCCACAACGCGTGCTCAGTCTCGAGTTGTCCGACGCGGTCACCGAGATGACCGCCGTCGAGATACTCCATTGCGATCCAGGGCAGCGTGTGCATACCGTGATCGAGGACGCTGACGATATGAGGGTGATCGTCGACTTGCTTCCAGTTTTCCGCTTCGTCTCTGAATCGGTCGAACAGTGCCTTGTCGACTGTTCCTTCAGGAACCTGGGGCTCTTTGAGGGCGATATACTGGGTTTCATCGCTATCCAGCCTGGCTTTGTGGACGGTCGCGTTTCCACCCGACCCAAGCACCGTCTCTTTCTCGAGTTGCATGTAGTCTATCTCGTCGGGAAGCGATGCCTCAATCGAGTCAAATATGTCGTTTCCGGGTGCGCCGGCGGCCTGTGAGGTGGAGTTGATGCTCGAGTCCATATGCTCCCGGTGGGTTGTGCCAGCCGCATCCTGTTCGGGTTCTTGTAGGGATTTCGATCCGGTCCCAATACCCAGCGAGGTGCGCTGGGTCGTCTTCGCGTTCGCTTCGGTGAGGTCTTGGAGGTACAATAGACGATCATATTCGGTCTCGACACGCTCGCGGACAGTCTCGGTCTCGTTCGTCACGTTTCGGAACGTCTCGAGAGCAGCGTCATACTCGTCGGCGTCGAACTGGTCGATTCCCAGCCGGATACGTTCCTCAAGCAGTGTCGTCTGTGTTTCAACGTATTTCTGTTCGACTGCGTTGTACTGTTCATCAATGGGTTCATTGTTAACGTCGTTCCACTCTGCGACTGTATCGCCGAGGTCCCCAAGAGTTGTCATCGCGTCCTCATAATGGGTGGCTGCAGACGATTCGTCGCCAACTTCGAGCCGCTCGTTACCGTTATCGACGAGCGCAGATGCCCCGTCCGAGCGAACGGTAACATACGCTTTGCGTGTATCCTGCTCGATGATCGCTCGCTCTTCCTCGCTAAACGCATTCGTCTGATCGATCCGCGACAGTGCACTTGTGAGGATTTTGCTCGCCTCCTCGTACTCGTCCGGTTCTCTGTCGACCGCGTCGTTGATCTGTCGGACGATCAACTGTCGTTCCCACTCTCCCTTGTGATCTCGGGCGGTCCCTATCAGGTCTCCCAGTGAGTCTCGATTCCGTTCGCTGGGGGACCCGTCGTCGAGGTGCTGTAAGAGGTCGGTGGCGACGGTCTCTGCTCGCGAGATTGCGTCTCGATACTCGCCATTTTCAGCAGCTTGTCTCCCCGAAGCGAGCAGGTAGCGTGCTCTTGCCTCGGGCCAGGCAAACGCGCCGTCGCACTCACCGGTCCCAACACCCACATCGAATTTCGTCCTAATCGTCTGCTGGGCTGCGTGGTGAATCCGGTCAGCGAGATCCCGATCAGCACTCGAGAGCGCCTCGGCATTGGTCCCTAGTTTGTGCTCGAGTTGCTCGATCTGCGAGCGTTTCTGACGTAGCGTCTCAAACAGCGTATCGCAGCGATCCAGGTCACCGCTCCAAATCGCGTCGTCGAACGTCGACAGATGGGACTCGTATTCGGCGACGATGTCTTCGAGTTCGGCTTCGGTCTCTGTCGCCTCGAGGGTAGCTATCGCGGCGTCAATGTCATTGCTCGACATTGGTAGCGAGTACTTGAGGCCGTGTTCCCGCGCTGTGTTTGTACAGTCGCTTGCGACCGACTTTGCTCGACGCAGCGATCCTTTCGCCTTCTCGTAGTTGGCTGCATCGCGGTTCTGGCGGTACTCCTCGATGAGTTCCTCTTGTCGTTGGATCAGGTCTTCGAGTTCTTGTTTGGCCTCGTGTCGCTTCAGTTTAATCTTCAAATTCTCGATTCGAGCACTGGCAGGAACGGACTCCGGAATATCGTAGTTCTTGTGCAGTCGCTGGCACCGATCCAGCTTGGCCTGTGCAACGTCGATGACCAGCCGTTCGACTTCGTCGTAACGGTCGTCCTCGAGTGCAGCTTCGGCATCTTCGATGGCGGAGTTGAACTCCCTAGAAGTCTCTTCGAATTTACGTTTCCGCGCCTTGAGCCTGTTTTTCCGGGCACGTATCTCGGATGTGATTTGATATCCATGCCACGATGATTCGACGACTGCGACGAGAGCGGGAAGGACGACAAACGTGAGCGCTAGCGACATAAACAGGCCTTCTCCCGTTTCAGCGTCGAACAAAACTGGGACATTCGCCGCCATTTCACCGGGATCAGTGGAGCCGTCAGTCGAGGATGAATCCAGCAGTCCGAGTGCGTCGAGCGGTTCGATTATGACGAGGAGGACAAGCAACAGCGGAACATACACCGATGCCATGCCGGGCCACTCGCTTATTGGTTCGAAGAGGAACGGGGCAACCACGAACAGGCCGACCGCCTCGAGGACGCCAGCGACGAGTATGTAGGCGATGACGACGGTAGTGACGGTGACGGTGACGTCGGCCGAGGATTTCGACCGTCGAACGACACTTAGCGTTCGCGTCATCAGGAGCACTGAACCGAACACGAATAGCGGGACTAGGACGAGGAACTGTCTTGTCGACTCAATCTCGACACCGGCGGCGAGGCCGGCAAGCACGGCGACGGCAGCGAGAACAGGAAGACCAATCCACCAGCAATAGCCGGCCGTGCTCGTTGGCATTTGGTCCGGCATCGGCTCTGCGGTGAGATATTCGATGAGAGCGAATGCGAAATAGCCGACAAAAACGACGACTATCACAAACAGGAAAACGATCATATAGAGTGAGTGAACGAGTCCGTTCTCCGTGAAAATAAGCTTGATAATCCACTCGAGCATAAAACCTGGAATGCCAACAATGAGTAGCCAAATCATCGCCGCTAGGAGGACAAATGGAACTGTAATTGGCGAAAAGATACTATACACAAAGTGCGTGATATCGGCAGTGAACCAGTGTTGATCGCGTTCGTCGATCCCCATATACAGGATAATTGGAAGTACGGATCTATTTATACTTTCGATGAAATTATGATAATCGGCAAAGTCAGCATTACAGGGCTCTGGGGGGCTTATTTCCGTTCTTTAATATGAGCTTCCATTAATATAAGTATAAATGATAGATGCTCCATCGGTTTGCAGAGAATCATTTTCCGGCAATACCTGGTGGACAGGTCGTAACAGTCCCCGCACGGAACACACCTATGGGAAGTCAGTCTCGCAGTCGATTTGCTGTTCTCTCGATGTAGCCATCTAATAACTTATCACAAAGTAAAGTATTATATGTAGCAAATCTGAATAGGTGATATCACTATGACTGAAACGGACAGTGCATACCGCTATGTCAAATGGACGGTCGCGCTGTACTTCGCGTCGTGGATCAGTGCTGTGATTGTTCCTGGACTAGTGCCTCTACTGGGTGTCATGTTTCTTTTCGGATTACCTGTTGCGGGATACTATATCGCTACAGACAAGCAGCAACTCAGCCAACACTCAAACGAAGTCACTGAGCGACATTGGATCATCACACTGACGCTGACCTTTCTAACGATTGGTTTCTATCCACTATATTATCTGTACGCTCGAGATGGAGTCGATGACGATACAGATTCGTCAATGGAATCATCGGTTGAATCGTTCTCGAAAGACGTTCAGGACAAGCCACAGCCAACGCCCTCAACACCAGAAGAACTAGCAGCGGCTGCGAGCGGGACAATACAATCGAAACAACTGACACATACTGGTGGGTTCCTCACTCAACATCTGTACGATAAACCCCCGATCAAGATTTTTGAACCTGCGGAGCGTCCCGAATTTTTCTTCAGGAATCAGACAAAAGGATTTCGAATTACGAAGCCTGGCGGGCGCGAGGTAACGCCGCATCATGTCTCATTTAGCGACGATGAGGAAGGAAGTCGGCATCTTATCGTCACGAACGAACGTCTTATCTATCTCATTGGCAGGAAAAAGGGAGACGAAATCCAGTACTTTGACTACGAGGAAATACAAAATCCGTCCTCGAAAAAACCGATATTTTTCGATAAGCTATCATTCGAACTCGACGATGGAACCCAATATAGCTTTGCACCGCAGGAGAATCAAGATGAAGTTGGCGAAGCAAAAGAATATATACAAGAGCAAATTCTGGAGGCGAAAATCGGCGGATACAAGGTAGCAGACAACTGCTATCAGGAGGGAAAGGACGCCGAACGTACCGGCGACTATCATCTAGCATTGGAACACGCCGAAGTGGGTCTCTCCGAATTAGAAGATGTTGAGGAATCAGTACACCTCGTTTCTACGATAGACCAATCGGAGATATTCGACCTGAGGAAATCACTTTCGGAAGTGAAGTTTACATCGCTACGACAAATCGGAGTGAAGGCGTTAGCAGACGGCAAATACACGGCATCCAAGGAGTCACCCTCCGCTGCACTGCCATCTATACGGGAGGCACTCAAGAATCTCAACGCCGCAGTCGACTGGGCTAAACAGCCCAATCTGAGGACACACGTCAAAGAGGTAGAAGATCAATGGGATACCGCTCGAGAACTCGAGTTCGATCTGCTCTCGACGCTGGTTGAGAACTCACTCCAGCGAGCGACGGACGAAGCTGACCATGGAAACTACCGGAACGCCGTCGAGCATGTTCGGAGCGCGAACGCATCACTGGACCAGGCTGTCGAACATGCGAACGAACACGACTACGAAACAGAACCGTACCAGCGGTTCCGCAAGCAACTTGTCGAAAACGGATCAGATTGGGAACAGAAAATGCTGGTTACTCGTATCAACTCGGCTCTCAATGCGGAGCCAGCTGGATACGACGACGCATTGGAACAGTTAGGCTCCGTGTTGGGACAGTTCTCGGAAGTTCGATTAGTCGACGATCATCAGCTGGACTTCCTGAAACAAGAGGCACGCGAGGCGTACCTCTCGGTCAGTATTCAGGGTACAACGTACCTGCTCGAGGAAGGCGAGCGGCACCTTGAGTCCGAGGCATACGCTCGTGCGACAGATGCATTCGACGAGGCAGCTGAGGTCGCTGCCACGGCCGCTACGAGAGCTAAACCGTGGGACGACATCGAGACGGATGAGTTGACTGCAGTCGCTTCGATGGTTGAAACAAGGAAAGCCGAAGTAGAAGTCACTCGGATCAACGAACGGATCGGTGATGGCATCGCGGCGTTCGAGGACGGATCGTACGAATCCGCATATGAGACGTTCACAGCTGTCGGCGAGGAGACTGTTGAGATTCAGGGCGAAATCGCAGATCCAGACGACGCGGATCAACTCGCTCACCTCCAGAGCGTGGCAAGCGACAACGCTCGCAAAGCACAGCGTGCGTCACTGGGAATCGGAACTGAAAATCCCACGATGAGAGAGCCGAATCAGGTCGCAACGGTTGCGCTCGAGCAGCCGGACGCCCGCCACCAGTCCAGCGGTGCTCGGATACAGGCGACGGAAACGATTGTCTCGGCAGTCGGTTCGACGATAGCGACCGAGATCCCTGGCGCACCAGACCTTGAGTTCGCATACGACCGACTAGATCGGGATGAGTCTATTGGCAGAGGGGGTAATGCCGACGTTTATTGCGCGACTGTCACAGTCGACGGTACTACTCACACGGTTGCACTCAAAGAGCCGCGTATTCAGGGAACGATCGGTACCCAAGTCGTTGAGGAATTCACACAGGAGGCCGAGACATGGGCGAAACTCGACGACCACGATCACATCGTTGGCGTAATTGACTGGGGGTCACAACCGTTGCCGTGGATCGCCATGGAGCACATGGACGGCGGCCATGTTGGCGATCGGGCCGGAGAAATGCCGTTTGATCACGCGTTGTGGACGGCGATCGTCACGGCAGAGGCAGTGCGACACGCTCACCGACGGGGCGTCGCCCACCTCGATTTAAAACCCGAAAACATCCTCTTTCGATCGGTCACAGACGGTTGGGATGTCCCGAAAGTAGCCGATTGGGGACTCTCGAAACACCTGCTCGAGCACTCCAAGAGTATCGAAGGATTGTCTCCACACTATGCAGCTCCCGAGCAGTTCGACGATAACTACGGGTCGGCTGACGATATTACGGATGTGTGCCAACTCGGCTCAGTCTACTATGAATTGTTCACGGGCCGGCCGCCGTTCGAGGGACAACCGGCTCGTGTGATGAACAAGGTGCTCACAGAAGCGCCGCAGCCGCCGAGCGAACTCGCAGATGTCCCGCCGGAACTCGACGAGATTCTGTTAACAGCCATGGCAAAAGAGAAGGTCGACCGGTATGAGTCGGTTCTCTACCTGCGGGACGCGCTGCAGGAACTATACGATGACCAGTATCAGCAGGAGTAGTCCTGCTTTGGTGACTTCCTCCTCGCCATGAACGGCGGGATTCTTTCCTTGAAGAAAGATCGCTCTCAGTAACAGATTTGGAGGAACTGGAAACAAGATTGACCACGTACCCGGCTCGGCCGGGCCTCGGCGAGCAGCCTAGCGTTGTGGAGGATTCATGTCCTCGACCAGCGACTCGAAGAGCACTTCTAATTCCTGTTCGAGGAAGGCGACATTCTCGTACCTGTCTGCTTTCTCCGGAGCGAGCGCTTTCAGAAGCACGTCGTCGAGTTCTGGTGGCACGTCTGCGATTTCACTCGGAGGCGTTGGTTTTCGGTCCGGATCGTTCTGCAACACGTTGTAGCGGTCACCCTCGTACGGCAGGGTTCCCGTAAACAGTTCGTAGAAAACGACCCCGAGCTGGTAGATGTCCGTCTCGAGGTCGGTGTCGCCAAAGATATCGGGATCAAACTGTTCCGGAGCAGCGTACTGTGGCGACAGTCCTTCGACGCCGTCCGGACGATCGAGAAGGTGGTTCGCTAGCCCCCAATCGGCGACTTTGGGAATATCCCAGTACCCATCAACCGATTTGAAGAGGATGTTCTCAGGCTTGATGTCGAGGTGGGTGATGCCAGGCCGGTGAGCATGTTTGATCGCTCTGGTGATACCCAGTGCGGTCCATAACGCCTGCTCAGTTCCAAGTTTCCCGACACGGTCACCGAGATGGCCGCCGTCGAGATATTCCATCGCAATCCAGGGAAGCGTGTGCATACCATGATCAAGGATGCTGACGACGTGGGGATGATCGTCGACTTCTTCCCAGTTTTCTGCTTCGTCTCTGAATCGGTCGAACAGTGCCTTGTCGACTGTTCCCTCAGGAACCTGAGGCTCTTTGAGAGCGATATGCTTGGTTTCGTCGCCATCCAGCCTGGCTTTATGAACGGTCGCATTTCCACCTGACCCAAGCACCGCGTCCTTCTCGAGTTGCATGTAGTCTATCTCATCTGGAAGCGATGCCTCAACCGCGTCGAATATGTCGTTTCCGGGTGCACCAGCAGCCTGTGAGGTGGCACTGGCACTCGAATCGATATGATCTTGCTGGGTTGTGCCAGCCGCATCATCTTCGGGTTCTTGGAGGGATTTCGATCCGGTCCCAATACCCAGTGAGGTTCGTTGGGTCGTCTTCGCGTTCGCTTCGGTGAGGTCTTGGAGATACAGCAGACGATCGTATTCGTTCTCAACACGCTCGCGGACAGTCTCGGTCTCGTTTGTCACGTCTCGGAACGTTTCGAGAGCGGCGTCGTACTCACCGGCGTCGAACTGATCGATTCCCAGACGAATACGTTCCTCAAGAAGTGTCGTCTGTGCCTCGACGTATTTCTGTTCGACTGCGTCGTACTGTTCATTAATGGGTTCATTAGTGACGTCGTTCCAATCCGCGACTGCATCGCTGAGATCCTCGAGAACCGTCATCGCCCTCTCGTAAAAGGTGACAGCAGACGATTCGTCTCCAGCTTCGAGTCGTTCGTTACCGCTATCGACGAGCGCAGATGCCCCATCCGAGTGAACGGTGGCGTACGCTTTGCGGGTATCCTGCTCGATGATCGCTCGCTCCTCCTCGTCAAACGCGTTCGTCTGATCGATCCGCGATAGCGCACGCGTGAGGATTTTGCTCGCTTCTTCGTACTCGTCCGGTTCCCTGTCGACCGCGTCGTTGATCTGTTGTACGATCAACTGCCGTTCCCACTTCCCTTTCTGATCGCGGGCGGTTCCGAGTAGGTTGCTCAACGCATCTCGATTCCGATCGTCTGGAGATCCGGCATCGAGGTGCTGTAAGAGATAATCTGAGACAGTCTCTGCTCGTACGATTGCGTCTCGATAGTTGCCGTTTTCGGCAGCCTGTGTTCCCGAAGCGAGCAGGTAACGTGCCTTCGCCTCGGGCCAGGCAAACGCCCCGTGGCAGTCACCGGTCTCAATATCCTCGTTAAATTTCGATCTAATCGCCTGCTGAGTGACGTGGTGGATCCGACCATCGAGATCACGATCAGCATCTGAGAGGGCCTTGGCGTTGGTTCCAAGTTCTTGCTCGAGTTGCTCGATCCGCGAGCGTTTCTGACGCAGCGCCTCGAATAGCGTCTCGCAGCGTTCGAGGTTACCGTCCCAAACCGCATCGTCGAAGGCTGCGAGAGTCGTCACGTATTTTGTTACAATGTTCTCGAGCGTGGCCTTCGATTGTACTGCCTCGAGGTCGGCCATCGCGGCGTCAATCTCGTCTGTCGACATGGACAGCAAGTCTTCGAGGTCATATCCAAGATTGTATCCTGAAGCTGTGTTTGTACAGTCACGTGCGATCGACTTTGCTTGTCGCAGGGCTTCAACCGCCTTCTCGTGGTTGGCCGCGTCGCGGTGCTGGTAATATTCGTCGACGATCTCTTCCTGTTGCTGAATCAGGTCCTCAAGTTTTTGATCGGCTTCGTATCGTTCTAGCTCATACTTGAGATTCTCCAATCGATTGCTGTCGGGAGTGGACTTCGAAATTTCGTAGCTTTTGTGCAGTCGTTGGCACGCGTTCAGCTTGGGTTGGGCGACATCGGTAACGAGTTGTTCGGCTTCGTCGTAGCGGTCGTCCTTGAGTGCGGCTTCAGCGTTCTCGACAGCGGTACGGTACTCGTTGCGGGCCTTTTCGAACCTGTGTTTTCGTGATCCGAGTTTGTGTTTTTGAGTACGGATATCGGTCCCGACTCGATACCCATGCCACGATGATTCGATGAGTGCACTGGCAGCGGGAACGAGTACAAACGCAATGGCTAGAGCAGCGAATAACCCGTCACCGGACTCGGCATCAAAAAACAGCGGCAGATGTGTCGGCAACTCTTCGATTGAACCTGAGTCAATTGCCGATAGCGTTCCGCTCCCGCTCACGTCTACTGCCCCGAGTCGCTCGAGTGGGGAGAGGATAACGAAGAGGAGCAACAACACCGGAAGATACACAGCGCCTAGACCCGGCCATCCGCTGATTGGATCCAATACAGCTGGAACGACCGCAACCAGCGCCATCGAGTCGAGGACGCCAGCGACGATTACATAACCCGCGAGCACTGTCGTTGCGGTCAACGCTACATCCTCCGACGATTTCGACTGTCGAACAACGCTCAAGGTTCGCGTTGCAATAAGAAGTGTAACAAAAATAAATACAGGGAGAGTGACAAGAAATTGAGTTGTCGAGTCAATCACAAAACCCGAGAGTAAACCGTACAGAAGACCCGCTGCGCCAATCACTGGCAGTCCAAGCCACCAGAGACCACTTCTAACCCCTGTTGGTAGTTCAGGCGTTGGATTTGTTCCAATAAACATAGTGGCGATGGCTCCAAAGATCGCAACGAAACCGACGATGATCACGAATATCATAAGAACAGTATAAAACCCGTGAATCAGTCCGTCACCGAGTATAGTTAGTATCAGCCAGTCAATGATCGCCCCTGGAATAGCAAGGACGACATACCAAATTCCGCCGAGAAGAAGCAGTATTGGGGTGACGATCAGTGCCAGTATACTGTAAAGAAAGTATTTCCCATCGGTTGTAACCCAACTGTGGTTCCCTCCATCGAATTCCATGTACGTGCACACTGTCTCTGGTGGGATGTTTATACTTTCGATGACACTAATCTGTACTTATGAGTCAATCTTACATTTAGTAAGTAGACACTAAATTATAGAACGGAAGCAGAGAGTTTTACAGTCCTGTCTTGTCGAGTCAGTTCGCGAAATGAACAGACTGTTGAGTCACTTTGGAATGAAACTCGCAGACCTGCTCAGCGAGAGCTACGTCACGGATTTCAACGAAGCCTGGGAGAACGAGCGGACGACGTTGCGATCACGCACGTCCATGTTGATCCATCGACTCAGCATTTAGCGGAGATAGCGACGCTGAAGCCACTGTTTGATACCGACGTTGATATCAAACTGACATAATCTACCCAGTAGCAGTGTACCCGAGGAAGTTGCTGATCCGTCCAGAATCACTCAGATATCAGGTCCTCGAACACCTTTGACTGTGCAGCACGAAGATGCTGAGTGAAGGTCGCTCGAGAGATATCGAGCATCGCCGCGAGTTCGCCGGTGTTGTGCCGGCGTGGTCGTTCGAAGTATCCTGCATCGAGCGCCAGTTCCAGCACCTGACGCTGCCGGTCCGTCAGTCGTTCCAGTCCACCCCCGTCGGTGTCCTCTGGGTGTGAGTGGTCGGACCAGACCGCCGTCACCGATGCATCGGCGAACGCGTCCTCAAGACGATCGATTACGGGGCGAACCGCCTCTGTAGCCTGAACGGACGCGAAGATACGCATCTGACCGTCGGCAACGACGGTTCGTCGGAATCGACTGCCCACCTCAACGAGGACCGTTTCCGGCACCGGCGTCTCCACGATGAGTCCGCATCGCACAGGGTCGCCGGTCTCATACACCTCGAGCGAGCGTACGGATACAACGGCTTCGCCGGCGTCCTCGAGCGAGTTCGCGGACGCACCCGAGATCGAGGCCAAATAAAGCACTTCATCGTCATTTCTGGGAATGACGGTTTCGACCTCGATTGTTGCCGTTCGCGTCAGTTTGCGGGAGAGCGCTACGAGGGCTGAGAATTCGTCCGCGACGGTGATCTCGAGGGGGGTGATAGCCGAAGAGAACAGTGCCCGTCGCCACTCCGTTGCCTGGAAGGCGTAGCCAATCGTTTCGGCGTACTCGGAGAGCAACTCCCTCGCTTGGCCGTCGAACGAGACCTCGTCGTTGTAGACGGCGAGGACGCCGAAATGGACGCCGTTGTGCTCGATGGGGACAGCCATCGCGGAGCCGATACCGTGCTCGAGCGCCGCGTGTCGCCACTGCGCTCCGCTCTGGTCCCCGTCGATCTCTTCGCTGGAATCGGGGCCCAATTTTGCGTCTTCGATTCTTGATTCAGCATCGACTGACACTGGTGTTTCGCCGACGGGGTCTATCGGTGATTCGACGACTGTGTCGCCACACGCCAGCGACGTCACCGCTGGCTCGGCCCCGTCGTCAGGTTTCGTCCCCGGCTCGAGGACTGCTTCGAGGTAGCTGTCGTCGCCGGCCGTGGCGAACGGGACGACCGCGCCGTTGCGATTGAGGACGCCGATCCACGCGAATGCGTACCGGTGCTCGTCGACGAAATGTTGGCAAACGCCTTGGCCGAGTTCCTGTCTGGTTGTGCTGGCGGTCACCAGTCTACGGAGCGCCTCTTTGCTCCGCCGTTCGCGCTCGAGCGCTTGCTCTGTCCGATAGGCCTCCACGACGGACGCGACCCGCGTGGCGAGGAGGTCAGGTTGACTCGCCAGTTCGTCCTTTCTAACGTAGTCGGTAACGTGCTCTCGGATTGCCGCGCTCGCGACCGATTCGTCCCCCTGTCCGGTGACGAGTACGAACGGCAGCTTCGGGTGGTCACGTCTGATCGCTTCTAGCAATTCGAGCCCGGTGCCGTCGCCGAGTTGGTAGTCACAGATGAGACAATCTGGCGACCCCGTCTCGAGGGCGTAGAGGGCGTCCTGAAGCGTGTGGGTCGTCGAGACTGAGACGGCGTCGTAGTGCCGCTCGAGGACTCGTCGTTGGGTTCTGGCCCACGTTTCGTCGTCGTCGACGAGCAGGGCGTCGACCGTCCCGGGCGGGGCGTATCGGTCGTTCAATCTAGTGTCTGTGTTCAGTGCTGTCATTGGGGTGTCTTCTCACCGCCCGCTGTGGTGTCTCCCGTCGGTGGGGGACCGTCGCGACCGATCTGGCACCCCTTTTGTGGGGAGGCGAGTCGATTTGTCGGTCGCGCTGTCGATATCACTGCTCAGAGGTCGGCACCGGACATACTAAAACGCATACCACTATGCGCTGGTGCGCCGCAGGCTGATCAGTCGCCCTCGAGGATTTCGAACCGCGCCCCACCCTCGGCCGACTCGCCGATCTCGAGGGACCAGCCGTGTGCTTCGACGATGGTTCGAACGATGGCAAGCCCGTAGCCCGCACCGGAGCCCGTACTAACCCCGAACTCGAGAAGGTGCTCGCGTCGTTCGGGCGGGATTCCGCGGCCGTCGTCCTCGACGTAGAAGCCGCGTTTCCGGGCGATTTCTCGAGCGGTGGAGTCGGCCCCTACATCCCTGTCGTCGACGGCCGCCCCGACTGTTCCGACTCGAACCGTCGTGACTCGAGTGTCGTCCGCTTCCCCTGCCCCGCTGGTCTGCTCGCTGGGAGGGGCAATTTTGCCCGCCCAGCATTCCTCCCGATTCTGGTTCTGCTCGACGACGTCAGCGTCGACGGCGATCTTGGAGTCGTCCGGGCGATATTCCGGTGAACCGTGTTCGACGGTATCCTGCTGGGTCTGTGAAGCAGGGTTCGTAGAGCCGTGCGCTACGGTATTCTGGAACAGGTTTTCGAACGCCTGCTGCAGCCGCCGTGGATCTCCCCTTATTGTCCGTGTTGACTCGATCACGAGGGTCAACTCGCCAGTGTCTACGACGTCCCACGCCGCGTGCGCGACGGACTCGAGATCGCACTCGACCGGTGACGCAACGTCGGTGCTTTCCCGTGCGAGTTCGGGGAGCGCCTCGGCGAACTCCCGCAACCGGGCGTGGACGGCCTCGAGATCGTCGAGCGACTGCTCGAGTTCCGGATCTCCATCGTCGACATCGGCACGGATGAGGTGGACCAGGCTCTCGCCGGTTGCAAGCGGCGTCGCGAGATCGTGCGAGACGACGCTGGCGAGGCGCTCGAGCTGTTCGTTTTTGGCCTCGAGGTTTGCTTGCTGGCGTTTTTGAACCGTAATGTCCGTCAGGGAAACGATAGAACCGCGTGGATCCTGCAGGCCCGGATCGATGGCGCGAACGCGGGCGATGTACTGTCGGGGCCTGCCGTCGACGTCAATCACACAGCCCATGGCAGTCTCGAGATCGGGATGGAGGTCATCGTCGTCGAGCAGTGCTTCTGGGAGCAGGTCGGTAATATCGCTGCCTTCGATGGGTGTGACGGTGGCGTCGGCGTCGACCAGGATGCGAGCAGCGCGGTTGACATCGAGGATCCGATTCGAGTCGGTGAGAACGAACACGGGATCGTCGAGGGTGTGAAAGACGCGTTCGTGGGCGACCGGGACGAAGCCGGTGAGTTCGGCGCGCTGGACGATCACCGCCAGTGGGATGCCGGCGAGAACGAAGACGACCGGGGTGAGATCCGCTGTCGGAATCGGTTGTACGCCGAGGTGGAATACGCCGTTTGCGAACCACGGCGCGCTCAGACAGGCCAAAAGCACCAGCGACTGTCGACGGTAGAGCCGGTTTGTGGTGAAGATTTCGGCGACGATCAGGGCGGTGCCGATCAGGAGCAGCCCGTAGCCGTACACGATATTAATTCGGTGGCCGACCGCGGGCGGCGTGTCGAGCAGGGCGACGCCGTCGACTATCGTGACCACGGTGTCGACGTAGAACAGCGAGTGAGATGGTGCGGTCCAGACAAGTGTGAGGACGCCCGCAGGAACAACCGACAGCAGGGCGATCCGTCG
The DNA here is from genome assembly GCF_002177135.1 of Natronolimnobius baerhuensis. Classification (NCBI taxonomy): domain Archaea; kingdom Methanobacteriati; phylum Methanobacteriota; class Halobacteria; order Halobacteriales; family Natrialbaceae; genus Natronolimnobius; species Natronolimnobius baerhuensis. Next base: position 18,372 of record NZ_MWPH01000006.1, on the reverse strand, counting down.
CCTCGAGAGCCAGGCCTCGTGATCGGTGTACTGGAGTGCGAAGACGAGCCAGACGATGGGCGCAGAGACGACTGAGAGATACGACAGCTGGATGAAAAACAGGAGCCACTGCTCGCTCGAGGCGACCAGATAGCCGACGTACGCCGCCGCCCAGAAGCCGATGACGAGCAGAAACAGACCGAAGGTAAAGGAGGGCTGTCGGCGGTCGTATTTTGTCAGCAGCGCGACCGCCAGCAGACCGCCGATGAGTGCCGACCCGGCGTAGGCGATCAGCCCGGCGATATACATGAGTCTGTGATTGTTTTGTACGCCAGCCAGTACCACTCTATCGGTTCGAATTTGTTCGCAAACGAATTGATCAACCGGCCCCCGACGACTTTCTCGGAGTGCCATTTCTCGACACACCACTACTCGTTGGTATTCGTTCTGTCAACACAGGGTCGTATGCCACCGGCACAGCCTTCCGACAGACGATTTGGTCTCCAACGAGTTTCCACGGGCAACTATAGTAGTCGCTGCAAGCCAATGCACACCTGATCGCACGACGGCTGCGCGATCAGTGTGTGCCTCGTTGCAGTTGTTACTATCACAATCGACTCTCCGGTCGATTTCCCTCCGTACCACCATGCACTGGTATCTCGGCTAAGTGATTCGGGTGAAAGGTACGACCCGAGAATGCGAGTCGAACGGAATACACACACATGCTACACGGGATCACCCGGCCGTCGAGGCCGATGCGACGGGGGGAACTGGTGACTGAACGGGGCTCGAGCGCTAGGGGCGGCGACCGAACGACAGAACGGATGTACGGGCGGGAACTCCCACATCGAGCGGTCGCGACAGATGCGCTTCGACGGAGTACCCGATGAATCCGCGTCGTGTTGGCATTGGTTTGCTCGTGCTGGTCGTTCTTACAGTCGGGGTAGCGGCGGCGACGGGGGCCGCGGCTGCCGACGAGACTTCCGCGCCGGATTGTAGCACCGTGGCGTACGAGACGAACAGTTTGGGGTACTACGAGGTCGAGAACGTTACCCAACTACAGTGTATCGGCGACGAGAAGCACGGGCCGGGACTCGACGAGAACTATGTGCTTGTAAGCGACATCGACGCGGGCGCAACGGCCGACTGGAACGACGGCGATGGCTTCGAGCCGATCGGTGAGTGCGGAGGCATCTCTTGTCAAGACAATCCGTTCGAGGGTGAGTTCGATGGTGACGGCCACACGATTTCGAATCTAATCATCGACAGCGGTGAGGACGAGACTGGACTGTTCGGGGCCACCAATGGGGCGGAGATAACGAACGTTCACCTCGAAGTGATTGATGTCTCCGGCGGCCAGTGGGACACCGGCGGACTCGTCGGGTTGGCGGTCGATACGGAGGTGACGGACGTCTCCATTCAGGGATCCGTCGATGGCAACGCACGTACTGGAGGTCTCGCGGGGCGTGCCCGGGGGTCGTCGATAACCAACGTGACCGTAGAAATCAGCGTCGATGGGTCCTCAATAGTGGGGGGAGTGGTCGGACGACTTGCTTCGGGAGAAGTGACAGGAACGACGGTTTCTGGAAATATAGATGGCTCCTTCCATACACAGGGTGGCATCGCTGGCAATAACCGCGGGACGATAACGGAATCCGTCGCCAGCACCGATGTCGATGGGAGCTACGATCTGGGTGGACTCGTCGGCGCGAATGAGGGGACAGTGTCTCACTCCTACGCGACAGGCACGGTTTCCAGTGACAGCGATACCGATTTGAGGCCCACCGGTGCTGGCGGACTTGTCGGCCTCAACGACAACGGAGCGATCGAGGGCTCGTACGCAATTGGGGCCGTCGACGGCGTTACGACGCTTGGTGGACTCGTCGGGACCGACGACGGTGGTACCGTCTCCGACTCCTACTGGGATACACAGAGCACAGGTCAATCAATATCTGGCGGCAACGGTGAGGGACTCACCACTGTGGAGATGACTGGCGACAGGGCCGAAGACAGCATGGAATTTGACTTTGAGGAGTCGTGGGACGTATCCGAGGGTGATTCTGCCGACGGAGCCCTCGAGTACTATCCTACCCTCCAAGACAATCCACAGGACCCAGCACCGAACGCCACGCTATACGCGGACGGCGACGGCGAGGATGACCCCTACGTAATCGAAGACTGGTACCATCTCGACAACGTGCGCGAGAACCTCGATTCGAACTTCACGCTGACGAACGACCTTGACACGGAGACGGCTGGCTACGACGACGTGGCCGATGCAGCGGTTAACAATGGTCACGGATTCGAATCAATTGGTGAGGACGGCGAGGAGTTCACGGGCTGGTTCAACGGCAGCGAGTACACGATTTCGAATCTCACAATTGACCGCGACGAGGACGTTATAGGCCTGTTTGGGTACACAGACGATGCAACCATCGAGAAGGTTGGACTCGAAGATGTCGACATTCACGGTCAAAACTATGTCGGCGGGCTGGTTGGCTATAACAATGGCGTGATCAGCGAGTCGTACGTAACCGGTGATGTCAAAGGAAGTGGGGAAGTTGTTGGTGGGCTGATCAGCTACAACGATGGCATAGTCAGCAAGTCGTACGCCACTGGCACTGTCGACGGAAACTTTGTCGGCGGGCTGGTCGGCTACAACACCGAAGGCACAGTCAGCGAGTCGTACGCCACTGGCGCTGTCAACGGAACGACGGCCGGCGGGCTGGTTGGCTTCCACGACACCGAAAGCGATGTCGAAGACTCCTACTGGGACACTGAAACGACTGGCCAAGACGACTCGGCCGGGGGTGGGGAAGGCTTCACCACCGCCCAGATGACCGGCGAAAACGCTACCGCGCTCATGTCCGACTTCGAGTTCCCCGCTGAGAGCACCGATGGCACCTGGCATGCCACCAACACCTACCCGGCGCTCGCCTGGCAAGACATCGAGCCGTTCTACGGGGTGAACGTCACCGATACCAACGCACCAGTCGGCGAGGGCGACACCCTCGAGGTGACCTCCGAGGTCACCAACTGGGGTGCAGACGGCGACCGGACTGTCGAACTGCGTGATTTCGACGGCGACGAACAGGACACCAAAGCGATCACACTCGAGAGCGGTGACTCCGAAAAACGTACCCTACGATGGGACACCGTAGTCAGCGACGCCGGCACGGGAAGCGTGACCGTGACGAGCGGCGACGACACTGACAGCGAGGTGGTGACCGTCGAAACCATCCCCCAGCAGATCGACGCGACCGTGACCGTTGACGGGGCGGTTGCCGACAACGATGAAGAAGTCGAGATTGAGGTGACCGTTGCGGACGCGTTCGAAAGCCCCGTCGAAGCGGCAACTGTCGAGGTAGACGACGCCGATGGGCTCGAAGATCTTACTGGCGAGACCAGTGAGACCGATTCAGACGGTAAGGCAGTGTTCACCGCGACCTCAAGTGACGCCGGTGTGTACACTCTCGAGTTCAGCGAGTCCGATGCGGGAACTGCAGACGCCACCGTAACGTTCGAATCGGGCGACCCCGCTGACGTTGCAATTGCTGCCGATCCCGCCAACGAGACAATCGCCGCCGACGGCGAGAGCGCGATCACCTACACCGTCGTCATCACTGACGCGAACGACAACCCGGTCGCAAACGTCGACGTCGAAGCCGATGGCAGTGATGGTTCCGATCTTCATCTCAACGGCGACGAGACGACGACGACTGCATCCACCGACGCTGACGGCGAGGTTACCTTCGCGGTGAATTCGACGACGGCACAGGACGCCGTCGAAATCGTCTTTACCGAACAGCAGACCACAATCGACGCTACGGGATCTGTCACCTTTGAGCCCGGAGACGTAGCGTCGGTCGAACTCGATCCGGCCGCAGAACAGACAATCGACGCTGGTGAGACCGTCGATTTCGTGGCGACTGCCTTCGACGAATTCGGGAACGTCGTCGAAGATGACGACACCGCGTTCAACTGGACGAACGCAGACAACGGCACGTTCGAGGGAACTGCCGCTGGCGAATACGAGGTGACTGCTGAACTGAACGAGGTTGAATCCGCTCCGACAACGGTGACCGTCGAAGCTGTGCCCTCCACCGGAAGCGCGACGAGCAGCCCCAGCACAGCAGTAGACAGCGATGAGACGACATCGGTTCGCACTGTGGGTGATGAGCTTCGAGCAGACATCACTCCCTCCGTTAGCGACGGTATCTCCGAATCACACCTTGAATTCAGCAATACCCGAACGATCGAACTCCGGTTCTTCACTGACGACACTACAGCCGAGGACCGCCCAGTAGCGACGACCGAGCAACTCGACATTGAACTCTCCGACTCGATCGACACGGCGTTAACGATCCGTGAGGCCAGCACCCCGACCACCGACGACGTTCGCGACCTGGATCTGGGTCTCGAGGCGGGTGGCTACCTCCAGATCACCACCGACTTCGAATCCGACCAGCTCGAATCGGCGACAATCGAGTTTACTATTCCGACCGAAGCGCTCGAGACCGCCGACGGTGACATCGATGCGGTCTCACTGTATCACTTCGATTCAGACACTACTGAGTGGCGGCCACTCGAGACGACAGTACTCGACGAGGCGGATAACAACATACGCTTCAGTGCCGCTGTCGACGGCTTCTCGCAGTTTGGGGTCGGTGTCGGCACGCCTGACGTGGACGATCCCGACTCGACTGCCGACGACACGGATGCTGATGAGGCGTCCGACGTGGATGCAGATGGTGATGACTCGAGCGCCGGCGATAACGATCAGGATGGTACGACCGACGCTGTTGAGGATGGGACACCAGGGTTCAGTGTTGGCATCACGTTACTGGCAATCGTCGTCTCCCTCGCCGCTGGCCAGCGGTTCCGAGATCCGAATCGCCCCGAGGGTAAGTGGTTCGAGAATCGATGATTCTCGTCAGTATGCGTCTTGAAACCTTAGGGCCGCGCTCGGCCTGAAATTCCATGGTGGGATTCCCGCGACTTTAGGCGCGGGAGGAGGTCAAGCAGAGGGGACTGTCAACTGTCATTCTTTCCTCGGACTAATCCCACAAGGGTTCATCTGTAACAATATTGTTTCCGGTATCCATACGGCTTTGTCGCCTCGCGCTCGCGTATCTGCGAATGTCCAGTGACAAGACACTCCGCGAACTGGCCGACGAGAACGGCGTGACGATTGGGGCAGGCGTTCCCGCTCGATCATTCAGACAGTATCCTGACGATCCGACACTCGCACAGACGCTCAAGCGAGAGTTCAACGCGGTTACGACAGCGAACGCGCTGAAGATGGGGCCGTTGCGCCCCGAACCCAAGGTCTACGATTTCGATGACGCCGACGCGATCGTGAACTTCGGCGTCGAGAACGACATGACCGTCCGGGGACACACGTTGCTCTGGCACAAGCAAACCCCGGAGTGGTTCCTCGCCTGGGACTACACCGACGACCAGTTAGAGGCGTTCGTCCGGGATCATATTCACACGGTGGCCGGCCGGTATCACGACAAGGTGGACGTCTGGGACGTCGTGAACGAAGCGGTGGCCGATGACGGGTCGATGCGCGAGACGATGTGGTACGAGGCAATGGGTGAGGAGTATCTCGACAAGGCCTTCGAGTGGGCAAACGACGTCGCGCCGGACGCCGATCTCTACTACAATGACTACGAGATCGCGTCAGACAACGACAAGGCCGACGCCGTCTACGACCTCCTGGAACGTCTGCTCGAGCGTGGTGTGCCGATCGACGGCGTTGGGATCCAGATGCACTCCCTTCCGTCGTATCAACACACTCGAGAAGATCCCGAAGCGGTCGGCGCAAACATCCGTCGTTTCAAAGACCTCGGCTTGGACGTCCAGGTCACCGAGATGGACGTCGCGTACGGTCCCGACGAGGAGTTCGACGATCGCCTCGAACACCAGGCACAGTACTATCGGGATGTCCTCGAGGCGTGTCTCGACAACGGCTGTAACACGCTCGTCACGTGGGGCGTCCACGACGCGGGTACTTGGCTTCAGAATCGCTACGACGTGACGGCCGACCCACTGCTCTTCGACGAAAACTTCAATCCTAAGCCCGCGTACTACGCGATCCAAGACCTCCTAGAGAACCGGAGTTGACGCGCACGAACTCCCCACTACTGAGAGAGGTGTGCGCACTACTGAGAGAGGTGTGCGCTGTACTCTACAGGCGGAGCAGGCCAAGTGTCTGGGGATTTGAATCCGAGGCGGTTCACAGAAATGCAAGGAGGAAGCCCACGACTTCAGTCGTGGGTTACTGACAGACGAATACGCTACTACTCGGCGAATGTAACCAACCCTCGTACAACCCGCGTTCGTCCTGTCAGTTAGTTTTCTCAGAGAGTCACTAGGCCTCTCTCGAGGCGTCCTGGAACCCACTGTCCCCGGTCACCCGAAGACACCAGCTGTCACCGGCTCTTATTCTTCACCTCCCGTTTCACCCGGGATTGCTGCATCGGCGGGCAGCACCAACCGACGTTCCGTGTACTTTCCTGAGCCTCCTCGAGTTCGGGATCGTTAGCAGGAAGCGCTTCTCCACGTGGACGCAATTCTCTGTGAGCCTGTTCTCTCTGATCCAGTGAGCTATAGGAATTGGCCCCGTATTCGTATTTAAACTCGAGGACGGCCTGTGGATTCGTATACAACAGGAACAATAGCTGTACAGGAGGTGAAAAATAGCAAAAGTGAGTTTGGAAAGACGGGTAGAGCTGTCACAGTGGCGTTCTCTTTCGGAGGACCAACCCAACGACTAAATCCTGTCAACGCGAACGTTGACGTGACATGGCAACCGCCGATGAACAGATCCGAGTCAGCGATCGAGTGAAGCGCATCCTTGATCGACGCCGTCACGAGGGAGAGTCCTATAACGACGTTCTCGAGCGTGTCCTCGACGAAGACAATGAGGGTGACTTCTACGATGGTTTTGGCCGGTGGTCAGATGACCAGGCCGAGCGCGTTCGCGAGCAGCGAGAACAGGCAAAGGAGAAGCGGAAAGCGCGAATGCGACGACTGGCCGGCGATGCGGGTGAGGACGCGGACGCATGAAGGTTCTCGACGCGAATTTTCTTATCGACTACCTCAAAGGCGATGAGGCGGTCAAAGAGTTTTACGAAGCTAACGGCGACGAGTCCGAACAGTGGGTTGTTCCTGTTCCAGCGTACGCCGAGGTATTAGTTGGTGAGGGGAATCTCCCAGCTGGGGATGTCGAAGGTGCTCGCGCAGATCTCGCGTGGACCGAAAAGCACGCAGTTGACGAACACACGGCCGTTCTCGCTGGAGAGATCGCTGACGAGATCGGGCCAGAGGGACCGTTCCTTGACGGTGTCGACGCGATTGTGGCAGCGGTCGGCCGAGAATTGGATGCACCAGTCGTCTCAACAGATGGCGACCTCACCCACGACGAAACGAAGAAAGTCGTCGATACCGAGGATTACCGCAACTGAGGCATCGATATCTTGTATGTGTTTTTGCAATTGGATCTTCACCACGTCGTCGTGCAATTGCTCTCGTTCGACTGACCCCTCGAGCGTCACTGTCCTCTCTCCTGCTCGTCGAGAACCTCGAGAAGGGCGTCTCTGTGCGTTTGAATCGTTCAAGTGATCCATTCACACTTTCATGTGCTCGCTTTAATTGCTGAGCCGCTTTGTTATTTGATGGTTTAGTTGTCTCGAGTTTCATAACAGCCCAGACTCGTTTCTCCAACGGAGTCAAGTTTTCAACATCATCTATGGTAGCGTTTTCAATGTGTGAGGGGACTGTGAGATTACTTTCTGGGATAGAATATTCATTGTGGGTTCCGTTATCGTGGCCGGGTGGAGTATGTCCTGGGCCTCCGTTATCGTGACCAAGTGGAGTATTCTCTAAATTGACAGCTGGAGATCCGGAATTTGCGAGCGCCGGCATTGATACCACAGAACTCACCATTAACAACACCATTGAAATGATGATTAATTAACTAAGATCACTCTTAGATTTTCTAGATTTGATAGAAGTACAAATTCGACTTATACTTTTTATTATAAAACGAACTTAAAATAAAGACAAGCTGTGACAATATCCCATACTTTATGACCCTTCACATCAGATATTTAATGGAACTATCTCAACAATAAATACTATATAGGAATAATCTTTCAATTAGATTGAATAAAATGGCTACAAATCTCAAAATGGCATCTTCATTAAATATAAAGAAACTCGCAACCTCTGTCCTTATTGCTGGACTCGTATCGTTTATCGCCTGGTATACTATGGACAGACTAGGATATTCCAATTCAGCAACTGATGTTCCATTCGTAATTGGAGTAACTTTTTTTGTTGGATCAATATCACTCTATGCGATAATTCATATATATGTGATAACCCAGACTCGAACCAAACAGTCAGAAACAGGATTGAGGTGGCTATTGGCTAGTAAAAATATAGGTCTAACAATAATATCGTTCCTTCTTATAGTGTCATGTGTCGCAATCCTTAGCACGGCCCCATATTTTGTGTTTGATCATCAGTGGAGTATTGCACCAGCTCAAGCTGGGAGTTTTGTATTTTGGTCTCTTATCGGCATCATCGTCACAACAATTGTTGTTAATTCAATCTCATTGATAATTCTCTTTCTCCCACATATGTAATAGTAACTCTACTGATCACATCACCTCATATTGGTTTGTAGTCCAATTCCTCGAGTACCTGCTCACACACGCGATAACGCGGCGCGTGCGACGGCCCTTTGTTGACGACTAACTCATACCCCCCGAATTTCGGCATCCAGCCCCGAACAGTGGGTTTCGTACACGGATCGTCAACCCGGTCGCGGTAGCACACATACAACTCACCGCTCGTTGACGGCCCGTTTTCTCCTAGACACTCAAGCGCAATGCGTTGGTCGCGCGACAGCGACAAGAGACGCGACCGAACGATATGGCGGGTTGCATCGGGTTCGGCATCGTTGATCGCCGCTTCGGTGAGTTCCACCCGGTCGCCAAATTGGAGGTTCCGAACACTGTGATACAACAGCGAGATTGCCTGCCGCGCATCCCCATCCACGCGCCGGGCGATATACTCGAGGTTATCCTGTGAGACCACACCCGGTTCGATTCCGGCCTGTGTGCGCTGCTCGAGAATTGAGACGAGCTGTGAATCGCTGTAGGCGCTAAACGGAATCTCTTGAAGCGAACCAACACGCGAGTTCAGCCGCGGATTCTCTGGGTTGGATGCCTGCCACGGCTTGTTCGAAATGACATCAACATCAGCCCATTGACGGCATACAACTCGTGGACAACCTCGAGACTGTCAAGTTGATCGGCCTCATCAAGCACGCGAGAGGCGATCCGCTCAACCGGTTCCAATGCCGCTTTGATCGATGTTTCACCTGGGGCACGAATGACCTGAATGTCCACCGACTCTACGAAGATGGACGCTGGAACGCCCCTGGGTGGATCGCGGAGGCAACTGCAACTCGGATTCGCAGACGCCAGTTGGAGGCGCTACAGGAACAGACTCTCGAGGTGGATACCTCACTGGATGTCATCCGACGCAAACCGATCACTCTCGAGGCCGAAGGCGTTAACCTCGACGCCCTCAAGGCGACGTTTGCACGGACTGCGGCAGATCCATATGTATCCACGAGTTCCGATGCCGTCACAACTGGCGAACAAGAGTCGGTGGCTGAGACTGATTCACTCGAAGAACAGTCGCTCGAGGCCGAACTCCTCGCTCGACTCGACGCTATCGATGCAAAACTCGAGCAGTCCGACAAGACCGTCAGAGCTCGCGTGCTGAGTGGCGGAGAGGGAGAGGCAGTTCCTCCAATTGCTGGAGCAGACAGAACTCGAAGCTGGAGAGATTATCGAGCTATCGTTCAATCCGGATTCGCGAAGTGAATGACATCCTCGTTCGTCAGTTACTGCAGCGATGAATATGCTCGTGCAGACTGGCCTCGACTACGATGTCATCCGAGGCGAACGGCGAATGCAGTGAGCCGTAAGCACACCGAGGGAGCAGCGACGTGCGGGCTGTAAACGTAGAATAGCCAATCGCTTCAGACAAACTCCAATCAAATCACATAGGTGGGACCAAAGTGTTAACGTGCTCACAGAACGGCGATAACGTCATCACAGACAAAATGAGTGAGTGGGCAGCGAGACGGTCGGTGTCTTACTGAGCAGGCACGGCAATTCTATATTTGCAGATCAATCAGTTGACTGACCCGCTGCGCGAATTGCGTCTGGGTCGAAGTGATCAAATTGTGGGAAATCCTCTCCTCGAGCCTCTGAGAGTGCTTCTGCCCCGCTAACCTGTGAGTTTATTAAACTGTTCAGTTCTGCACCCCATTCTGGGGCAGGGGTCGAATTGATATGCGCTACCCACTGATCAATCGCGTCGAGCCGTCGCGCCAGACGATCAGGATCGATATGTCTGTTAGACCGATCCGTTTTCTGCTTGGCGTTTGAGCTCATGGAATTCACCTTCTACACCATACTTAGAGACCATTCCTTCTAAAAGTTCGCTATTCAATTCGCCTTTACAGATCTTGAACAGATAGTATGCATCCTCGAAATCCACGTTCCCTCCCATATCGAGTTTGTAGGCAATCTGCACCTCAGGGGCTACTATCGGAAGATGGATTTGGTCACCGTCATCTAATCCAATGATTGCTCTCCGCTGGTTTTGAAACGATACGTGACTAAGATCCGTCGGTTTCAATTCGACAGATGGAATTCGCTTGCCGTCACGAGCGACTCGAATCGGATCTCCATGCTGGAACATCTCGTTCATACTCGAAAGAGGCATTGCTGATCCCCAATAGCCACGATTCTCGAGTTCATCAGCCAAGGCTTCAATCGTCTCTGTTGAGATGTCACTTATCCCGATCAGAGTGTCAATGTCTTCTGTCCCTCGAGATCGACCCATTAAAACGACCATATAGCCACTGACAAGGACGTGCTCAATTCCCTGCTCAGATAATGCCGAGCTCACATCACCCGCTAAGACGTCGAGCGCGTTCAAATCTCGATTTATCCGAATGTCACCACTGTCTAAAAATTCCATCAGTTATGTCTCGGTATAGTGTTTCACTGCAGTCTTATTAATTCCTGCTCAGGCTAACTCTTCAGGATTTTCAGTAACCATTATGCATAAATATTCTTTTTAGTTTACATAATATCTTGTAAACAGTTGCTATGAATCCACACTCACTTGTTGGAGTGAATAATGGTTAACTGGTAGTGTAAAGTATCTTTCATAATGGAAACAAGACCGGACGGTGATCAAGGTGACAGTACGCGTATAACGGTCGATATTCCCCTTCGAGATGGTCGCTTATTCAGGGGCGACGCCACAGACGACACAACTGATCTGAAAGATTTAGTGGAAAAGATTGAGGAAGGGAAAATAAATGAAGTAGATGCAAACGAGCAGATTGAACAGAACATCACCTGGCTCAATGGACTCTACGGACTGGTCAATTCATTGAATAAGATACCAAATTCAGCGCAAGCATCATGTGTATCGGACATTGATTCTATTGAATCTTATCTTAACCGTGCAAAAAAAGCAGATATTTGAATTGGTGAATATATTATCTCCCAATATCGAGTGACACAGATATCAATTTATTTTCTCATATTATTTTCTCCTGAATATTATTTGTTGTGATCCTCAACTAATATGACCAATGTAAAATGGAAAATACTAACCCATAGGGCACAATTTATTCTCTAACTACTAGTATAAATATTATACTAAAAATAACCATATATAGTCCAGTAAAATCTCCGGCATTGATGTAATATTGATCTGAGACGAGTATTAGCGTGAATCCAAGAGAGAACAAAAGAAGAAAGAATAGTGGAAGACCAACAGTACCTGCTTTTGGATGGATTGACACAATATTCTGTATCGATGTGTCTGATCCAGTGGTAAGCACATATTCAATAAAACTAAATCCATCTGGCATTACTTCTTTCTCCCACTGAGATGGTTTTGAATGGAAGAAATAATATAATGGTAATATAAGAAGCGGGAATCCAAGACCAATCGCAAAAGCTAGCATCCCTACCTCACCTTCTAAAATTGGCACCACGGAGTTCTGGTTCACTACGCCACCTGGCAGTAGTGTACGGTAAACAACTCCTGGCATAGCAAGCGTAATACCTGCCGGTGCGAGGATATTTCCTACCGGTGAACCAACACCCATAATAAATAGAACGCAATAATATATGCCCATCACTAATGCAGCACTGATTGCTGCATAGGTAGCGATCACCACCCCGTCTCCAACTACTATTCGACTCATGCCAGAGTATACTAATATCCAAAGAGGGATGCCCAAAAGGTACAAAAATATATGGGTGAAAGAGGAATATGTGTCGAAGGGTTTTAATCCATCCATTAATGTCGTATTGCTTTGAGAGTCTTGGTTTGTAAATTTAGACATTTGAAGGAAGATCTAAGGTCGAATATAATTACTCTTTCTGTATACGTACACCATCATATTTCACATGTAAGCGTATTGAAACCTTAGGGCCGCGCTCGGCCTGAAATTCCATGGTGGGATTCCCGCGACTTTAGGCGCGGGAGGAGGTCAATCTCCGTAATGGTTGTTTGGTCACGGGGTGTCGTCACTAAGTAGTGAAACAGCTGTCAATAGCTAAGGAGGTGCTGAGAATACTGTTGAGTTACTCGTCTTCGAGCGCTGCGTAGATGTCTGCGTGGCGGCGTCCGTCAAGCTTCCCCATTTCGAAGGCGATCTCGTGACGTTCGGCGTCGCTCTCGGCCGCCTGATACCGCTCGTACAGTCGGCGGACTTCTTCGTCGACCGTCGCCGAGGAATCGGTGCTGGAAGCCATCTCTGTATTGAACGTACTCATTGTATCCCTTTATCTGTTGCGACGAGCACACGCTCGGAAGTAGATCACTGCGGTCTTAATGTCGACGGCGGCTTCATCGGTTGCAAAGCGGTGCAGTAAGGCCCGAATTTCGTCGCCGTAATCAAACGTGTGTTCGTTCAGCATGTAGAAGACAACCACTGTTCGGAGTGCAGTCCGCTTGTTCCCATCGACGAAGGGATGATCTGCAACGAGAAGACGCATCAGATGCACCGCTTTTTCATGCAGTGTCTGTGGAACCTCCCCAAAGTATCCTTCAGAGACGTATTGTACTGCAGATTCGATTGCGTCCTCCGACCGAATTCCGGGTTCTGTGGTGTCACCTTCTTCAACGATCTGCCTGTGGAGGTCAAGAATGACCTCAACCGAAGGATACGCGACGTCGTCAGTCACATTCGCATCTCTCTCAGGCTAGCCAATAGTTGTTTCTTTGCAGCGTCGATCGCCGTACGTGATGTTTCTCAACTCTCGAAAATGAGTTCGAGTCCCTGCTATTAGCGACGGAACGTTCCCAGGAACAAGTCCAGTCCGGATCTCGAGGTCGACACGCCGCAGATGTTTACAACCGCCGTCTGGTTGGCGTTGATCGAAATCAGGTCAGGTACACGTCTGCTTATCGACGTCGACTTCGTACGTACTCTCGCTCTCACTGACGACCTCGTACACGGGTCCGCGTTTGACAAAGTGGACGTCGATCCCTTCGGTGAGCGCACGTCGAGTTCGTGGCTCGTCAATTGAGTAGCCGCCAGCCTCGAGGGGAGTTGCTGGTTGGGGCTCTTCGCAAGGAGTGGTGAACTCATCGCGACGGTTGCGCTCGTGGCCGCAGTTCTTGCAGCGCCAGTACCGGGTCCGATACTCGTAGCTGTCTGTGAGGTCGATGTGGTAAGGTGATGGGGCCTTTCCAGGGAGCCACTCATCGATTGCGACGAGTTCGTGTCCGTGTAGACGTGCGATATCGCCTGGATAGCTTTGGGAACGGCCGGTCGAAAATTCGTCATCAGTCGGCCGTTCTCGATGCGTCTCGCTATAGATTGGTTGGTCAGTACTCATCTGTAATCTCGAGGCACACTTCAGTGCGCCTCGTGCCTGTTGGCGCACAAAAACTTGGCATGGTTGCTATTGATATCTTAAAGTCGAAAAACCTGAATGAGTGGTGTGTGAGTAGTCTTCGAATCAGTGACCTACGCTGAATTGAGGGGGCTCCTCCTCCAAACATGGCGAATTACTGACTCAAAGTTGCAACACCCTCATCCCACCAGTTCCGCTGGTCCTGATTGATGTCGTACTTTGTTGGATTTCGAGTTAGTTATTGAGTGTATCGACAACGATGATAGGATGGATCTAAGGGTATTGGTGGCTCATAGAATCTAGTAACTGAAACCATGTTAACCAACACTGGATGTCACCAGTATCGCTTGTAGGTTAAGACTATACAAACAGTCGTCAACTCTCGTTACCGATACAGCATGACTCGGAGTTACTCTACACTGTTCCTACGTTCTCCCTACTGCGACCGAGAAGGACAGCATTAGACCGCGTCAGTGTCGCCGCTTCAATCCGGTTCTGGGTTTTCTGTCCACTGCGACTTCATCGCGTTCGTCGTGGCCGTCCTCGTGATCGAGCGGTTGCAACGACCAGAAAACCCAGCACGGGATTGAAAGTAATCTCTACTTGTTTTCTACTCGGTCTCTACCGCTGTTGCAATGACCAGAAAACCCAATACAGGTTGAAACAGGGCCTCAAGAACAGACGTTAACCCACAACTATGAGGCTGGGCAGATCGCTGAAGCACTCTCTGAAAGACTTTCAGTCGAGGGCTCGTAAATTAAATCATCTGGCTTTGTTGAAATTCTCAGCAAGTGACAGATTCTATCCCGGTGCGGTCAGTACAAGCCAAGTAATTAATAGACGAAACGCTCCAAATTATATAATAGACTCCCCACATCATATGTCGCTACAGCAGTATCGAAAACTCACCGGGATTCTCTCCGTTATAGCCGGAGTAGTTATTCTTGGTATCGCTTTGTCACAACCCAATTTCCGCACAGTTCTATGGGGATTATTCGCTATTTCACTCGGGTTGTTTGGTTGGTTTAAAAACTGAAATACTGCTCGGTACGCAAGCGAATTCTACCGGCTGTTTCAGTCGAAAAACATCTGAAAATAGGATTTCAACAGAACCTCCGTGCCACATTCGCGCTCTGTATTCAGTACGGTGTTCGTATCAGTTGTGAAGGGTTTCAACAGAGTCGGAAAAGCATATCGAGACCCCTCGAGGCTTGATCCCAAGTCAGCGATTTTAACTGTCAGATCATCTCATTAGAAGTCGAAAGAGGGTATTTTAGCTCTCGACGGAAACGCCCAGATCGATTCTAACGGTCACTATAGCAGAGGTCCAGTAGTCAACCCCACAGATCTCATTCGAAGTCCCTGATAGCCGAGAACTCATGAATGAGTTTGAAACGGATACAGTGGAACTCGAAACAACGGCACTTGCTGACTTTGTGTAGTCAGGGGGGAGAGTAGATTTCCGCTGTATAACATCTTGTTTGAGCCTGAAAGCACCTCTGAGTACATTTTGGGCGAACAAAGGAAACGTACTTACTGTGTGTACAACCTAGTGAAGAGTGTCATCATCACCAGTAGCAGCTACTGTCGTTCAAACCAGCAGTTGTGATCGTTGATCGCTGGGTGTGAGCGACGAAACCAGAAGTACGAACGTCGATATCGGTCATTCCGTTGTAGACGATGTTGATAACGACGAGGTCGACAAGGATTCGGAAAACTACACTGAGGAGACCAGTGATCCAGCTACAAACAACTCGAGCGACACTGAGAGATGGTTCGATCCGGCGTTTCACTAACAAAGGCAGTCCTGTGTTCTGGTCAATTGAACGATTTCCTCGTGAAGCTGCACGGCTACTTGATAGATCGTTTGAGCGCGGTACTCGCCAGCTACTCCTGTCCGGTAATATGATTCTGACCGGTTCTCAATCCACAGCTCTTCGAGTCGATCAGCAACGTCTCGTCTGAAGAGACCTGCTTGCACACCAAGGTCGTACACTTCGGTATGCCGTTGGCCAGCGACATCATATCCCTTCTCTTCAACGTAGAATTGGATCGAGCGCTCGATAGAGACGAAACACGCCTCGATAATTACTGTGAAGTGCCCGTTACGATTGAGAAGAAAATCTGCAGCATCGAGAAGGCGACACGCTTTCCGTAACTGAAGAACAGCTGAGTCAGAAACGTGCTCGAGTCCGACCTCAGGATTTGTGGGTTTTCTCTGGAACGCATCTTCCGCATCACCGAGCGCCGACTCAAACTTTTTCGAGGTCATTCGTCACCACCTCCGAACAGATCGTGCTTCACTTCCCACAGTGCCTCGTTCTCCGAGAGAACGACACCCTCCTGTAAAATTGGTTGGAGGTCTTCCCCTCGTCTGCAGGCGCTCTCCGGGGATTCGACGAAAACTTCGAACTCGTATCGCTGTCCATCTATCCGTTTTGTTTCAAGTTCGTGGGTGATATCAGAGATCGTTCGCCGTATGGCCACCAACTTGTCATCATCGTCGACAAGCACGAGAAGATCGATATCACTCATACGGTCTGCTTCCCCTCGTGCCACACTTCCGAAGCAAACTATCCCGGCTGTTGAGGATAGTTCCTCTCTAACCTGAGACACAAATTTCCGAAGTGGTTTCCGGAACTCGGTCTGTGGTATCTCGAGGAATGGGTCGTCAGCCTCTCGTAGTCTGTGATCGTTAATCCGATATAGCGTCTTATTGCCGATGTCTCGCCTAACAATCAACTCCATCGACTCAAGCAGCGAAAGCCCCTTTGAAACGCTGGGGCCGCCGAATCCAGTGAGTTCTTGGAGGTCTCTGTTCCCAAATTCAGTTGATGGATTCTGGGCAAGAATTTCGAGGATGTCGTCCATTGCCTCATACCTGAATATTTGCTCGTCCGGTAGCGGTAACCGTACTTCTATCTCCATCGTTATGTCTGATATAACGCTTTACATCATATATAACATTTATCAGTGTCGGGTTTGAGCGCGTCAAAAACGGTATAGTCGTTTCACCGAACCGTATTACCGCGTGAGTTGTCTATTAGACATCGACGCTATCCTGCTGTTCCTCCTCAAGCCGTTGACAGCCAATAACTAATGAATCGGGAATACGGGACGCTTCCGCGTGGAGCGCTTCGATAACCACTGCTACTTCATCGAACCGTGGACCGCAAGAAGCGACCAATGGTTCACTCTCCCAAGTAATAAACTCCATATCCGCTAACATCGGCAGATGGACGTGGTATAATTCCTGACGAAGTTCTTTCGGGTTAGGTGGAACGTTTGGCATTATTGCGCTCTCGGGTAGCGGGACTGATTGATTGGGTCCAGCGTCCAAGAGAGAAACAATGAGTTGGCGACGCGGCTCCGACGAGAGAGCGTTGAAAACGGTGTCCCACTTCTCGATGACTTGTTCACCGTTTTTGCGATGTATCGACACCATGGTAACGCATAGCACGTTCGAGCCGCTGACGTTTGTATTTTGAGGTGTGATAAAACGAGTTACTCATTAACGAACTCTCGTCAGTCTGTGCATAGTCTTTATCGGTCGGTATGTCCTTCACCTGTACTTACCGCAGAGGGTACCGAACCTATCATATTTTGTAGATTTCAACAGAGCCAGAAATTTTGTCACCGATGGGCTCAAGAGGGTATCTACACAGTGCTTTGAGAAGGAACGATAGTGATGCAGATTCCCGACACCCTACTATGTTTGTTTAGTGCTAGCGTGACAGAACAACGCGATTCGTACGTTATCGAAATTCCCAAGTCTGAAATTGAAACTGGAAATCTTCGAGAGGACGACGTATATCGCGTTGGATTATTTGAAACGAAAACCACTCCTAGCGAGGACAGCACACAGAGACGAGAGGAAGACACTCTAGAGCCACCTGTTGCGGAAGGCGAAACCCGAACTGTAGATATTGAAGGTCTCGGAGAGCAAGGTGATGGCGTTGCTCGTGTCGAGCGAGGCTATGTGATCATTGTCCCCGATACGGAGAAGGGCGAACGAGTGACCATCGAACTCACGGATGTCACAGAAACCGTTGCCTTCGCCGAGGTTATCGAACGCGAGGACTACTACCTGTGAACTGATTCCAACTGAGCAACGTTAGCTGTGAATTCCCATTGCAGCGATTTGCTCTTGATAGCGATTTCGGATCGTGACCTCAGTTACTTGCGCAACATCCGCGACCTCACGCTGGGTCTTTTTGCTATTGCACAGGAGCGAAGCGGCATAGATGGCCGCTGCGGCATATTCAGTCGGTGATTTGCCTGACAGCAACCCTTTCTCGGCTGTCGTATCGATGATTTCGTTAGCTTTCGCTTGTACCTCTTCGGGAAGTTCGAGTTCAGAACAGAATCGAGGGACGTATTTCTTCGGATCGACAGGCTCCATCTCGAGGCT